>CATYYP010000001.1 GCA_958415245.1 Schaalia odontolytica
CCCCGCGCGCCCGTTCGAGAACGCGCGCGAGATCATCGACGCCGCCCGCGAGCTTGATACGCGCGGCGTCGCGATGGGCGTTTTCCCCGAACTGTGCGTCTCCGGCTACGCCATCGACGACCTTTTCCTGCAGGACGTGCTGCTCGATAACGTCGAGAAGGCGCTCGCCCAGATCGTCGAGGCCAGCGCCGACCTGCTGCCCCTCCTCGTCGTGGGTGCGCCCCTGCGCAAGGACAACGCCCTGTACAACTGCGCCGTCGCCATCCACCGCGGCCGTGTGCTGGCGATCGTCCCCAAGTCCCACCTGCCCAACTACCGCGAGTTCTACGAGAAGCGCCACTTCGTCACCATGCCCCCGCGCGCCTGCGAACGCATCGAGGTGCCGTGGGGCGGCGTCGAAGAATTCAGCGGTGGCCCCGTGTGGGTCCCCTTCGGCCAGGTCCTCCTGTCCGCCGACGACGTGCCCGGCCTGACCATCGGCATCGAGATCTGCGAAGACATGTGGGTGCCCGTCACCCCGGCCACCGAGCTGGCGCTCGCGGGCGCGACCGTCCTGGCGAATCTGTCGGCCTCCCCCATCACCGTGGGACGCGGCGCCGACCGCGAGCTCATGGTGCGCTCGGTGTCCGCGCGCTGCTCGGCCGCCTACGTGTACACGGCGGCCGGCATGGGCGAGTCCAGCACGGACCTCGCCTGGGACGGAGAGGCCATGATTTACGAGGCCGGGGACCGCCTGGCCATTGGCGAGCGCTTCCAGGAGGGCGCGCACATCACGATCGCCGACGTGGACCTGGAGCGCCTGCGCACCGAGCGCAAGCGCCAGAACTCTTTCTCGGACAACGCCCAACGTTACTTCGCGGGCGACGAGCGCATGGCCCCGCAGGAGGTCGAGTTCACGCTCGACCCGCCGCGCACCGACCTCGGCCTGGAGCGAGCAGTCAACCGCTTCCCCTTCGTCCCCAACGATCCCACGCGCCTGGAACAGGACTGCTACGAGGCCTACAACATTCAGGTCGCGGGCCTGGTCCAGCGCCTGCGCGCGATCGGCAACCCGAAGATCGTCATCGGCGTCTCGGGCGGCTTGGATTCGACGCACGCGCTGGTCGTGGCCGCGCACGCGATGGACCTGCTGGGCCGTCCGCGCACGGACATCCTGTGCTACACGCTGCCCGGCTTCGCCACCTCCGAGCGCACCAAGAAGAACGCGACCCTGCTGTGCCAGTACCTGGGCACGTCCTTCCAGGAGATCGACATCCGTCCGGCGGCCACGCAGATGCTGGCCGACATCGGCCACCCCTACGGCGAGGGTGAGGCCACCTACGACGTGACCTTCGAGAACGTCCAGGCGGGCCTGCGCACCGACTACCTGTTCCGCCTGGCCAACCACCTGGGAGGCATCGTGCTGGGCACGGGCGACCTGTCCGAGCTGGCGCTGGGCTGGTGCACGTACGGCGTGGGCGACCAGATGAGCCACTACGCGGTCAACACGGGCGTACCCAAGACCCTCATGCAGCACCTGATCCGCTGGGTCGTGGCCTCCAAGCAGTTCGACGACCGCGTCGGCGAGGTCCTCCTGTCGATCCTGCACACGGAGATCTCTCCCGAGCTGGTTCCCGCCAAGCCGGGCGAGAAGATGCAGTCCACGCAGGACAAGATCGGCCCCTACAACCTGCAGGATTTCACGCTGTACCACGTGCTGCGTCGCGGCGCGCGCCCGTCGAAGATCGCGTTCCTGGCGGAGAAGGCCTGGTCGGACGCCTCGGTCGGCTCCTGGCCGGTCGGCTTCCCCGAGGAGGACAAGGTCGCATACTCGCTCGAGGAGATCGTCAAGTGGGAGCGCCTGTTCCTGTGGCGTTTCTTCAGCCAGCAGTTCAAGCGCAGCGCCCTGCCCAACGGCCCCAAGGTCATGGCTGGCGGCTCCCTGTCCCCGCGCGGCGACTGGCGCATGCCTTCGGACGTGTCGGGCGCGGATTGGGTCGCGGAACTCGACGAGGCCGTGAAGGGCCTGGTCGACTGACCTGACGTTTCGCTCGGGATTCTGAGCTGCCCTCTGAGGGGCGGTGCTTACGCGAGCACCGCCCCTCGGCTTACTCACCATGCTCATTTCCGGGCCTCATCAGGCCATACACCCCTGCACCTCACCCTCAAAACTATGCAGGTTTTCACACCGCCTCTGCCTTCGCGGCGACGAGGCCGGGGCCGGGTAGAATGGTCGCGCGGCCATTCGTGAAACGGCCGTGAAACGCTTATTTTTCGAGGGGTTCCCGTGCACGTCGGACTGATCGCAGCCTTCCTGATTCTCGCCGTCGCTCTCATCGCGGGTGGCCTTTATCTGTTCGCGTCGGGCCTGACCGCGCGCGCCGGCGTGTGCCGACCTCCCCTGGGGCTGCGCCTTCAGGGCGTCGAGCCCGGCTCGCAGGAATGGGAGCGCGCCCACCGCGCCGCCTGGCCCATCCTCTTCGGCGGCGGCGTCCTGGGCACCGCCCACGGCATCGCCTTGGCCGCCACCACCCTCATGGACACGCGTATCTCGGTGCCCATCGTCTTCATCGTCTCAGGGCTCATCGTCGAGGCCGGCCTCTGGCTGGTCGCGTAGGGCGCCGGCAAGGCGTCGCTGAAGTAACCCTCCGCGGGGCGCCGCTGCCCCGACCGCCCCGCGCGGATACGACAACCGGGCCCCGGCCTCGTGCAACCCCTCACGTGGACGGGCCCCGCCGCACAGTGTCGGGGTGTCAGGCCTTGGGGCGCTCGCGACGATCCAGCATGTACAGGGCCATCTTCGAGGGCTCGAGCGCGCGCACGGCGTGCGGCAGGCGCGTACCGAAGTGGATGACGTCACCGGGCTTCAGGACGACGGTGCGACCGTCGGCCTCGATCTCGAGGGCACCCTCGAGGGTGTGCAGGATGACGGGCATCGCGGCGGTGTGCTCGCTGAGGATCTCGTCCTTGTCGAAGCTGAAGAGGACCAGGCGCACGCCCTCAGCGTGCATGACGGTGCGCGACACCGTGGCTTCCTCGTTGATCTGGATCATCGAGGCGATGTCCTGCAGATCCGTCATGATGGGCGTGGGGACCTCGGTGTTCGATTCGGGCGACAGGCTCATTGGCTCTCCTTGGGTTTGCGCGCGACGATGGCGACGCCGCACAGGTGTCGATCATATTTCTTAAACGTGCGCGCCATGGTCGTGACGCGTTCACGCAGGTCTTTGTCCCGCGCGACGTTGCGCATGATGCGCAGGGCTCCGCGCACGCCCTCGTCGGCGATCATTCGGCCGGGCTTGAGGAGGGCCATGGGGGCCGTGCGGGTCTCTTCGACGACGAGGCCGACCTCCTCGAGCGCGCGCCTCCAGTCGGCGACGGTGAGGGGCCGGGCGTTGACGTTGATGGCGCGTGCCAGCGCGCGGCGAATCTCGGTGGCTGGCTCTTCCTCGATGGAGTCGGGGCGCATTGCTAGCTCGTGGATGACGTAGCGGCCGCCGGGGCGCAGGATGCGCGCGGCCTCGCCCATGATGGCGCGCTTGGCTTTCTCTCCCTGCATGGAGAGCATGGCTTCGCCGACGACGACGTCCGCACTCTCGTCCGGCAGCCCGGTCTCGGCAGCATCAGCATTCACGCAGCGCCCCACGCCCGAGGCAATGGCGTCCACGCGCGCAGAGGCGTTTGGATCGCGCTCCACGCCAACGTAGGAGGCGGGGCCTACCTCAATAATCGCCGAGGCCGTGACGCCCAGGCCGGGCGCGAACTCGACGACGTCCGAGCCGGGCAACACGCCGCGCTTGAGCGCCCACGTACTGAGGGCGAGGCCGCCGGGGCGCAGCACCGTCTTTCCGGCGCGTGCGAGGACCCAGTGGCCGGGCGCCTTCTCGACGGGCCGGTCGGCGAAGGGAAGGGCCTCCGCCAGCGATTCACTGTGAGTTGCCATATACGCAAGTATAGCGTTATCTATTTCTTCACGCAGGGCTATACCCACAGAAAATACGCCGACGGAGTCCCGATTCGCCTCTACAGGCCGATAATCTCGGCGAAAGCAGCCTTAATTGCGTCGAGACGCTCGCGCGCCTGCTCCCAGGGCAGCGGCTCCCCCTCGGTGACCGGCAGGATCACCTCGAGGTAGCACTTGAGCTTTGGCTCGGTGCCCGAGGGGCGCGCGATGACGCGGTCCCCCGCCTCGGTGAGCACGAGGACACCATCCGTGGGCGGCAGGCCACGGTACCCCTGCGACAGGTCCGCGACCTCGACGACGGGAGAGCCGGCCAGGATGCTCGGCGGCTGGGCACGCAGGCGCGCCATGCCGCTGGCGATCTGCTCGATCTGCTCGACGCGGAAGGTCAGCGGCGAGCTCACGTGCAGTCCGTGCAGACGCGCCAGGCGCTCCAGCTCGTCCCACACGCTGCGCCCCTGCGCCTTGAGGGCGGCCACCAGGGACGCGGCGACGACCGACGTCGCAATGCCGTCCTTGTCGCGCACGTTGCCCGGATCGGGGCAAAAGCCAATGGCCTCCTCATAGCCGAAGCCGAGGCCCGGGGCCCGGGCGATCCACTTGAAACCGGTGAGCGTCGTGTGGTGCTCCAGGCCGTGTGCCTGAGCGATGCGCGAGAGCAGGCGCGAAGACACGATCGAGTTTGCGAGCGAGCCCGTCATGCCGCGCAAGGCCAGGAACTCGCCCAGCAGCGAGCCGATCTGGTCGCCACTCAGCGGACTCCAACCGGTCTCCGAGGTGGGGTCGGGCACCGCGAGCGCACAGCGGTCCGCGTCGGGGTCGACCGCGATGATGAGGTCAGCCCCCTGCTCGCGGGCCTGCTCGATCGCCATGTCGAGGGCACCGGCCTCTTCGGGGTTGGGGAAGGGCACGGTCGGGAAGTCCGGATCGGGTTCTGCCTGCGCCGCCACGAGGGAGACGTTGGAGAAACCGGCCTCGGCCAGGACGCGCGAGGTGATCGCGGCGCCCACGCCGTGCATGGCGGTCAAGACGATGCGCAGGTCCTCACGCGCCGATGCCTCGCCCGAGGCCAGGGCGGACGCGCAGGCCACGTATTCCTCGCGCGGATCCACGGCCTCGATAAGGTCGTCGTTCATCGGGACCTCGTCCGCGGGCGGCGCGGCCTCGATGGCCGCCGCGATCTCCGCGTCGAAGGGCGGGACGATCTGGACGCCGCGCCCGTCGCCCTGCGCGACGGTGCCACCCAGGTAGACCTTGTAGCCGTTGTCCGGGGCAGGGTTGTGGGAGGCGGTCACCATGACGCCCGCATCCGCGTCAAAGTGCAGCATCGAGAAGGAGGTCAGCGGGGTCGGGTTGGCCTGGGGCAGCGCGAGGACGCGCACGCCGGCGGCCGAAGCGACGCGGCAGGCGGCCGTGGCGAACTCGGAGGACCCGTAGCGGGCGTCGCAGCCGACCACCAGCGTGGGGGTGCCGGTTGCGTGGCGCTTGACGACCTCGCACAGGCCTGCGGTCGCGCGGATGACGACCGCGAGGTTCATGCGGGACTCGCCCGGACCCACGACGCCTCGCAGGCCGGCGGTGCCGAACTGGAGGGGGCCGTTCATGGCCGCACCCACGCGGGCCGCGGCCTCCTCGTCGCCGCGCTCCGAGGCCTCGATGTCAGCGCTCAGGGCCGAGGCCGTGGCGGGGTCCGGGTCATGGCTCGCCCACTGGCGCGCGCGCTCGAGCAGCTCCATCGTCTCAGTCCTCCAGTCCTGCCAGGATGGCGTTGGTTGCGGACACTCCCAGGCGGGAGGCTCCGGCCTCGATCATGGCCAGGGCGGTCTCGGCGTCGCGGATGCCGCCCGAGGCCTTGACTCCCAGGGCGTCGCCGACCGTGGCGCGCATGAGCGCGACCGCGTGGGTCGAGGCGCCGCCCGCGGGGTGGAATCCCGTGGAGGTCTTGACGAAATCCGCGCCAGCGGCCATCGAGGCCGTGCACGCGGCGACGATCTCGTCGTCCGTCAGCGCGGCGGACTCGATGATGACTTTGAGGATGCGCGGGGCGGGGACGACGCGGCGCACAGCCGTGATCTCCTCCTCGAGGTCGTGGAGGCGCGCGTCCTTCACCAGCTCGATGTTGATGACCATGTCGATCTCGTCCGCGCCGTCGGCGACGGCCTGGGCGGCCTCGAAGGCCTTGACCTGGGGCTTGACCGCGCCCGAGGGGAAGCCGACCACGCAGGCGACCTTCAATCCCTCGGGAACGTCCAGGGGCAGCATCGAGGGGGACACGCACACCGAGAAGGTGCCGGCCGCGGCGCCCTCCTCGACGATGCGCGCCACGTCTGCCTTGGTGGCCTCGGGCTTGAGGATCGTGTGGTCAATCATCGCGGCCACGTCACGCTTGTTCATGGAACTACTTTCTTGTCGCATCACAGCTGGGCCAGGGGCAGGGCCAGCTCCATCATGGTGGTAAAGGACGTCTGACGCGCCTGGGCGTCGGTGGCCTCGCCCGTCACCAGGGAATCCGAGACCGTAAAGATACCCACGGCCTCGACGCCCGCGTGGGCGGCGGTGGCGTACAGGCCCGCGGACTCCATCTCGACCGCGAGCACGCCCATGCGCTGCCAGGCCTCGTTGAAGGTCGGATTCGCGTTGTAGAACGTGTCGGAGGAGAGGATGTTGCCCACGTGGATCGGCACATCGGCCTCACGGGCGCGGCGCACGACGTCGTCGATGAGTCGGAAGGAGCCGATCGGGGCGTAGGAGCCGGGGATCTGATACTGGTCTAGGAACGCCGAGTTCGAGCACGCGGCCTGGGCGACCACGACGTCGTAGAGGTTGACGTCCGGCTGCAGGGCACCGCACGTGCCCACGCGCACGAGGCGCGTGCAGCCGAACTCGTGGATCAGCTCGTGGGCGTACAGCGAGATCGAGGGGATGCCCATGCCCGACCCCATGACGGACACCGGGGTACCGCGATACGTGCCGGTGTAGCCCAGCATGTTGCGCACGGCGTTGAACTGCTGCGCGTCCTCCAGGTAGGTCTCGGCGATGAACTTCGCGCGCAGCGGGTCTCCGGGCAGGAGGATCGTCGGCGCAATGGGGGCGGTGGGGTTGATGTGCGGTGTCGAGCGCATGTGTCCTCCTGTGGTGTCGAGGAGCCCGGGGCTCCGTCGAGGCTTCTTTACCCTTGTCGCAAGGCTATGCCGTGCAAGTGAAATGTGTCAACGAGTGGTTTGACAAATGTTCTCATCCGCCCGGGGCGCGATCACGCACCCCGCGCGGGGTTGCCCCACGTGGCCGTTCCAGCAACGCGAGAGCCAGGTCCTGGTCGACCACCAGGTGAGTGGCCAACCCCATGTGAAGCGCCGTGTCCAGCGCCTCCGCTTTCACGCGCCCACCGGCAACGAGCACCCGCACGGGGCGAGAGCGCAGCTCCTCGAGCGTGATGCCAACCGTCCTGCGGTCGACCGACGCCAGGGCAACGCCGCCCTCGCGCGTGAAAAATCGCGAGCATGCGTCCCCGACCGCGTCGCGCAGGAGCGCCTCCACCTCGCCGTCCTCGAGCTGGCCAAGGTTGAGCGAGAGGGCCTCGCGCCCCAGGGAACCAACGGTAAACACCGCCACATCCACACCGCGCCCCTCCTCCAGGATCCGCTCGATCGACCGGTCGCGGCGCACGATCGAGAGCATCGCGGTGTCCTGGAAAATGACGGGAAGCGGCAGGTAACGGGGCTCCGCACCGAAGGCCTCGCAGAAGGAACGCATGATCTCGAAATCGTGCGTCACTCTCTCAGAGAAGGACGCCCCGCCCTTGAGCTGGACGACGCGCACGCCCACGCGAGGGGCGCGGGTCAGGTGTGCCGCGAGCGCACTCATCGTGCGCCCCCAAGAAATCCCCACGCTCATGCCGTCGCGCACGAGCTGGGTGACAACATCGGCACCGACGCGACCGACCTGCTCGATGGCCTCGTCCTCAGTCGCGCCCGCGCCATGGGCGACGCGAGCACAGGCCAGGTCGAAGCGCCTCTCCAGCCGCAGGGCGATCTCCGAAGCGTCCTCGCGCGGATCGTGAATCTCGATGGTGACGAAGCCGCGCTCGCGGCCGTGCGCGAGGAGTTTGGCGACCGTGGGGCGCGACAGGCCCATGCGCGTGGCGACCTCGGCCTGACTGAGGCCCTGCTGGTAGTAGAGCTTGACCGCCTCGATCGACTGTTCGTCGCGCCGTTCCACGATTCCTCCTCCCTGCGTGCTCGCGCCGCTCCGCCGTTAGGACACCGTCTCCAGGACGACGCTGCGCGGCTCGGGGGTGACCCCGTCAGCGATCTCGATGGCACCGGAGAGGGACTCCAGGGCGCGCTCGATGCGCCACTCGTCGTCGGTGTGGAGCGTGAGCAGGGGTTGGCCCGCCTCGACGCGCTCGCCTGGCTTGGCGTGGATCTCGATGCCGGCGCCCGCCTGCACGGGATCCTCCTTGACTGCGCGGCCAGCGCCCAGCCTCCACGAGGCCACGCCCACGGACAGGGCGTCCATGCCCACGACGGTTCCCCCTGCCTCGGCGAGGACCTGGTGGGTGTGGGCGGCGCGCGGCAGCGGCGCGTCCGGGTCTCCGCCCTGCTCGCGAATCATCGCGCGCCAGCGGTCCATCGCGCGCCCATCCGCCAGGGCGGCCTCCACGTCGGCGTCGCGGACCCCCGCAAGGTCGAGCATGTTGCGCGCGAGCTCGCACGTCAGCTCAACAACGTCGACGGGCCCTCCCCCGGCGAGGACCTCGACGGATTCCTCCACCTCGAGGGCGTTGCCGATCTTGCGACCCAGCGGCACTGACATGTCTGTGAGGAGGGCGCGCGTGGCAACCCCCGCGTCGCGTCCGAGGTCGACCATCGTGCGGGCGAGCTCGCGCGCGGCGTCCAGGTCCTTCATGAAGGCACCCGATCCGACCTTGACGTCCAGGACGAGGGCTCCCGTGCCCTCGGCGATCTTCTTGCTCATGATGGAGCTGGCGATCAGCGCGATCGACTCGACGGTCGAGGTGATGTCGCGCAGGGCGTAGAGCTTCTTGTCCGCGGGCGCCAGGCCCGAGCCCGCCGCGCAGATGACCGCGCCACAGCCCTGCCCCAGCTGAGTCATGATCTCGTCGTTACTCAGCTGCGCGCGCCACCCGGGGATCGCCTCGAGCTTGTCGAGGGTACCGCCCGTGTGCCCCAGGCCTCGGCCCGACAGCTGCGGGACGGCCACGCCGAAGCACGCGACCAGCGGGGCCAGGGGCAGCGTGATCTTGTCACCCACGCCGCCCGTGGAGTGCTTGTCGGCGGTCGGCTTGCCGATACCGGAGAAGTCCATGCGCGCGCCCGAGCGGATCATCGCGTCCGTCCAGCGGGCGATCTCGCCCCGATCCATGCCGCGCAGGAAGATCGCCATCGCCAGGGCGGCCATCTGCTCGTCCTTGATGACGCCCTTCGTGTAGGCGTCGATCGTCCAGTCGATCTGGTCGGGGGTGAGCACTCCCCCATCTCGCTTGACGCGGATGATGTCAACGGCATCAAAGAGAGCCATCGTGTCCTTCTCTCTCTTCCGACGAGGCCGGTGCCGCCTGGGCGACGCTCGACAGGTCGTGGGGTCCGAACGCGCCGGGCAGCACCTCGGTCATGGGCGCGACGCCGTCCGGCATGAGGACCAGGCAGGAGGGCCCGCCGTGCTCGTAGATGAG
This sequence comes from Schaalia odontolytica, assembly GCA_958415245.1. Taxonomy (GTDB): domain Bacteria; phylum Actinomycetota; class Actinomycetes; order Actinomycetales; family Actinomycetaceae; genus Pauljensenia; species Pauljensenia odontolytica_D. Next base: position 9,636 of record CATYYP010000001.1, read on the forward strand.
CTGGCGGCAGCGCCCGCACGGGGCCACCGGCTCCTCGTTGCCGTTGACGGCGACGACCGCGACGAGGGATCCTCCGCCGGAGCGGATGAGGTCGGAGACCATGCCGCACTCGGCGCACAGGGTGACGCCGTAGCCGGCGTTTTCGACGTTGCAGCCGCTGACGAGCCAGCCGTCCGCAGTCAGGCCCGCGGCGCCCACGGGGAATTTCGAGTAGGGGCAGTACGCGTGCTTCATCGCGTCGATGGCCTCGGTCAGCAGGGCGTCCCAGTCAATGTCTGTTGGATCCATGCGGGTTCTCACTTCACGTAGGGGATGTTCTCGGCGGCGGGGGCGCGCGACTTGCCGACGAATCCAGCGACGGCCACGATCGTGACCACGTAGGGGATCATCGAGACGAGGTCGGCGGGGATCGCGGGCTCGATGTTGGGCAGCATGCGGGCCAGGGCCTGCGCGAAGCCGAACATGACGGCCGCACCCATGGCTCCCAGCGGGTTCCACTTGCCCAGGATCATGGCGGCCAAGGCGATGTAGCCGTTGCCCGCGGAAATGTTGTCCGTGAAGGCCAGGCCGGAGCCGATCGTGAAGAACGCGCCACCCAGGCCAGCGAAGGACGACCCCAGGATCGTGTTGAGGGTGCGCGTACGCCCCACGTTGATGCCCACCGTGTCGGCGGCGCGCGGGTGCTCGCCGCAGGCCCTCAGCCGCAGGCCCCACCGGGAGCGGAACAGGAAGAAGGCCAAGGCGATGACGGCCGCGTACATGAGGTACACGAGGATCGACTGGTTGAACAGGACCGGGCCGACGATCGGGATCTCCGACAGGACGGGAATCTTGATGTCGGACAGCGAGAACTGGTTGGTGTTCAGGCTTCCGGGAGCATCCTTCATGATCGTGCCGTAGAAGAACGTCGTCAGGCCCAGAGCCAGGACGTTCAGGACGACGCCGACGATGATCTGATCCACCCCGTATTTGACGGAGAAGAGGGCCAGGAGGGATCCCAGGAGGGCTCCCGCGAGGGGAGCCGCGACGAGACCCGCGTAGGGAGTCTGGAAGTACGAGGCCGCCATGACACCCGCGAACGCGCCGACCAGGAGGTCACCCTCGATCGCGATGTTGACGACGCCCACGCGCTCCGAGATAACACCCGAGAGGGAGCCGAAGATCAGCGGCGTCGAGATCGCCACGGTGGACACCAGGGTCGAGGTCAGCGTGACGACGCCCGACGACCCGGAGCCCGCGTAGAACAGGAAGCCCAGGATCGTGGACAGCCCGACGACCGCCATGCCGCCGACGCGTGCCCACTCGGGCTGGGTGATGCGCCGCAGCGTCGCCGCGACCGTCCATGCGGTGATGGCGATCGTCAGGGCGGCGAGCACCCACACGATGGGCGCGCCCGCGATGACGATGTCGGGAATTGAGTATGACTGCGACTTGTCGTTCAGGCGCAGCGTCATGTCGCCTCGGGCGGCGGCCGCGAATACCACGAGCAGCACGCAGGCGGCGACGTAGATGCCGGGAAGCTTCCAGGAGCGCTTGGCCTCGACCTGAGTGACCACGCCGGACTCACTTGTGCTCATCGGTGTTCCCCTTTCGCGTGTTAGCCGCGAGTGCGCGGACATCGGGCAGACGGAACAGCCAGCGCACGAGGGCGGGCGCTGCGATCAGCAGAACGATGACCGACTGCAGGATGAGGATCATGTCGATCGGCACGCCCTTGGCCTGCATCGTGTAACCGCCCGCCTTGAAGGCGCCGAAGAGGAGTCCTGCGCCGAAGGTTCCCCACGTCTTGTTGCGGCCCAGGAGGGCCACCGTGATCGCGTCGAAGCCGATCGAACCGGCGACGTCACGCGAGACGTACCCGATGGTCCCCAACGCCTCGTTCGCCCCGGCCAGGCCGAGGAACGCGCCCGAGAGAACCATCGTGATCGCCGTGATGCGCTCGACCGAGATACCGGCCGTGCGGGCGGCGGCCGCGTTGGCGCCGACCGCGCGGATCTGGAATCCCAGGGTGGAACGCTCGATCAGCCACCAGAAGGCGACGAGGGCGACCAGGGCAACCAGAAACCCGACGTGCAGCTTGAAGGGGGCGGGCAGGAGCCGCGCGAAAGCCGCACTGTCCGCGACCTTGGGTGTCACCGGCTGATTCGTTCCGGGCACCTGCCACGCCTTCTGCGAAAGCGTGTACCCCAAGCCCAGCGTCGCAATCGAGTTGAGCATGATCGTCACGATCACCTCGTTCGCGCCCGTCTTCGCCTTCAGGACGCCAGCGATGCCACCGTAGAGGCCGCCCGCAATCACCGCGACGAGGAGGGCCACCAGCGTGTGCAGGACCGGCGGCAGGCTCACAGCGAAGCCCACCCACACGGCCGCGAGCGCTCCGACGATGATCTGGCCCTTGCCGCCAATGTTGAACAGGCCGGCCCGGAAGCCGAGCGCCAAGCCCAGGCCCGAGATGATCAGCGGAATCGAATAGAAGAGAGAGTCCGTCAGCGGCTTGATCATGCGAACAGCGTTCGCCGCGTTCGGATCCACGATGGAGCCGCGGAACATCGCATAGTAGGCGTCCAGCACGGACGCCCCCGACAGCGCGATGAGGATCGCGCCGATCGCGAAGGCGATGAGGACGGCCAGCACCGATACGAACCACTGGGAGCCAAAGACCCGGGTCGCAATCCCCGGCCCGTTACTCGTACGCGTGCTCATTGCTCCTCCTTTCGAGGTGTCCCGGCGTCCCCAGCGGATCCCGAGGAAGCCGCCACGGCCTCGTCCAGCGGGACGCCGGCCATCATGAGGCCGAGGACGTCGCGGCCCGTGTCCGCCGGGACGATGCCAACAATGCGGCCGCGGTACATGACGGCGATGCGGTCGGCCAGTGAGACCACCTCGTCGAGCTCCGAGGAGATGAGCAGCACCGCGCAGCCCTGGTCCCGCACGTCCACGATCCTGCGGTGGATGAACTCGATCGAGCCGACGTCGACGCCTCGCGTCGGCTGATTGGCGACCAGCAGCGTCAGGTCACGCGACATCTCGCGGGCGACGACCACCTTCTGCTGATTGCCGCCCGACAGGGAGGAGACCGGGTCCTCGATCGACGTCAGGCGAATGTCGTATTCCTTTTCCTTGTCGCGGGCGTTGCGCGCGATCGCGCCGCGCTTGAGGGAACCCGCGGCCGAGAAGGAGGAGGAGCGGAACTGGTCGAGCACCAGGTTGTCCGCGATCGAAAACGAGGCGATGATGCCGTCCGTCGACCGGTCCTCGGGGATGAAACCGACTCCCGCGTCCAGGGATTCACGAGGCCTCGCGCGGGTAATGTCCGCGTCCTCGAGTCGGATGACGCCACTGTCGGGAGTACGCAGACCCAGGATCACCTCGGCAAGCTCCGTCTGCCCGTTGCCCTGCACGCCTGCGACCGCGAGGATCTCGCCGCGGGGAACGTCGAAGGACACGTGGTCAAGCAGCGGCACTCCGCCCGCGCCCAGCAGGGACACGTCCTCGAAGGCCAGGCCGCCGCCAGCGGGACGCGCAGGATCCTTCTCCACGCGCATGAGCACCTCGCGCCCGACCATCTGCGTGGCCAGCGAGGCCTCGGAATCGCTCGGGGACGCGTGCCCCACGACCCGACCGCGGCGAATGACCGTGATCTCGTCGGCCACCGCACGCACCTCGCGCAGCTTGTGGGTGATAAACACGATCGAGGTCCCGGCATCGGCGAGCTGACGCATGATCGTCATCAGCTCGTCCGTTTCCTGCGGGGTCAGCACCGCCGTCGGCTCATCGAGAATGAGGACCTTCGCCTGGCGGGACAGGGCTTTGACGATCTCCACCCGCTGTTGGGCGCCCACCGGCAGATCCTCAATGAGGGCGTCGGGGTCCAGGTCGAAGCCGAAACGCGCCGAGACCTCGCGCACCGTCTGTCGGGCACGCTCGCGACTGATGATTCCGGCAGGGCCGGTCGGCTCGAAGCCCAGCGCGATCGATTCAGCGACCGTGAAGACGGGGATGAGCATGAAGTGCTGGTGCACCATGCCGATGCCCGCCGCGACCGCGTCGCCGGGGCCCTTGAACGTCACGGGCTCGCCGTCGATGAGGATCTGCCCCTCGTCGGGTGCGTGCATCCCGTACAGGACGTTCATGAGCGTGGACTTACCCGCGCCATTCTCTCCCAGCAGGGCGTGAATGTGCCCCTCCTCGATCGTTAAGTCAATCGAGTCATTGGCGATAAGGGGACCAAACCTCTTCGTGATCCCCCGCAACTCTAATTTCATACCTTCGGCCTTCCCCAGCAGGTGGGCGCACCCCGCCCCGATGCCCGTGTGGGGCTGGCAGCGTCACCGCCACCAGCCCCACACGCGTCGCGTCACTTCGGGGCGTTCTGCGATTCGATGACGAGCTTGCCGGACTTGATGTCGTCCGTCAGCTTGGTCAGGTCCGCCTTGAGTTCCGCGGACACCTTGTCGTCGAAGTCATGGAACGGGGCAATCGAGACACCGCCGTTGGCCAGCGTGCCCACGTACGGGGTCGAGCTGAACTTGCCGTTCACCGAGTCCTGGATCGCCTGCTCGACAGAGGCGCCAATCTCCTTCATGACCGAGGTCAGCACGATCGAGGAGTAGTCGGGGTTGGCCTCGTACCAGTCGGAGTCAACGCCGATGATCCAGGTGTTGCCATCCGCCTTGGCTGCAGCCGCAGCGCCCAGGCCGACCGGGCCAGCGACGGGCATGATGATGTCCGCACCCTGGGAGATGAACTGCTGGGCCTGCTCCTTACCCAGCGTCTGATCGTCGAAGGACTGCGTGAAGGAGCCGTTCTGCGAAGCCTTGTCCCAACCGAGCAGCTGCACGTTCGTCCCCTTGGCCTTGTTGTAGGCCGCGACGCCGTCAGCGAAGCCATCCATGAACACCGTCACCGAGGGGATCTGGATACCGCCAAAGGTGGCGACCTTGCCGGTCTTGGTCATGCCCGCGGCCACGTAGCCTGCCAGGTAGGCGGCCTCAGCGGTGTTGAACAGCAGCGGACGCGCATTGTCCAGCGTCACCGTGTTGTTGTTGCCGTCGTTGAAGCTGGAGTCGATGAGGGCGTAGTGCACGTCCTTGTTCTCGTCGGCGGAGGTGTGAACGGCCTTCTCCAGGTTGAAGCCGACGCCGATGATCAGGTTGCAGCCGTCGGAGACCATGGACTCAACGTTCGGGTTGAAGTCCGCGTCCGAGTTGGACTCGGCCGTGTTGATCTGGATTCCGAGGTTGGTCTGGGATGCCTTGAGGCCGTCGTAGGCGGACTCGTTGAAGGACTTGTCGTCCCAGCCGCCGGCGTCAGAGACCGCGCAGGCCTTGAACGAGGTGGCATCCTTCGCCCCGCCGGACTGGCTGGTGGCGGTTCCTCCGCCGCCTCCACAGCCGGCCAAGGCGAGCGTTGCAACTCCCGCTGCGGCGAGGAGCTTCGTGAGGTGCTTCATGAGTGTTTTCCTCCGTTGATGTGGATTCTTCCTTGAACCGGTGGCGGCGCGGGCCGCGTATCGTGTCCACGCAGCCACTGCGCGAACATTTGTCATGATCGACTTTTACGTCTGATCCGAGTCTCCCGCGCCGCCTCCGCGCCTGTCAAGGGCTACTTGTTCTCGCTTTGGTAACGATTGAAGCGGCGCCGGGCGAACACCCCAGCAACGCCGATCGCTCCGACAAACATCGCCCCGGCCAGGCCACCGAAGTCCGCGCCCGTACGAGCCAGGGAGTCCTTAGGTGCCTTCGTGTTCTTACGGGGAGTCTGAGCTGCCGCCTGGTTGCCGGATTGAGTGTCTCCCCCAGCGTCAGCCGACGGACTCGGGTCGGGCGCCGCCGTTCCCGCGCAGGTCACGGGGATCGTCAGGCCGTCCCCAGCCTCGACGACCGTCGCGAAATCGGTGGCGACCGTGACGGGGACGTTCACGACCTCGCCGGCTGCCTTGCCCTCGCAGGCACCAACGACCGTCACGTCCACGCTCGCCTGTCCCGCGCCATCCGTCGTGATCACCGAGGCAGCGTCGGAGGCGTGCGCGTCCACGAGAGAGTTGTCGACCTCGGCCACGGCCTGCGCTCCACCGGCGCTGACGCGCACCTTCGAGGTGATGGAGGGTCCCTCGGAGAAGGACAGACCACGCAGAGGGATCGTCACCGTCGAGCCGTCGGCAACGGGATCCGTGGGCAATGTCAGACCGATCGAGGACTTGGCCTCGCGCGGCGTCAGGCCACCCGTGGCCTGGATCGAGCGGGCCGCTGTACCCGAGTGCGCGCCCAGGTAGGCGTTGAAGGAATCGCGGTCCAAGTTTCCGTTCGTCGTGGCCGCTCCGCCGCGGGTCAGGGCCTCGAAGGAGTCGCCACCAGCCAGCAGGAAGGTCACGGAGCCAACCGTGTACGTCGCGTCGGCCTTCAGCGGCTCACCGTTGATCGTCACCGAGGTGATGCGCTCTCCGTAGGGCTTCGCCGGATCGTAGGTGTAACGCACGTTCGAGGAGAGGCCCAGCTTGAGCATGGGCCGGGAGTTCTGCGAGTTCAGGTCCGTCTTCCACTGCTGCTCGAGCGCGTCCTTGACGTCCGACCCCTTGAGCGTCACGTACCCCAGCTCGTTGGAGAAGGGCTCGACCTCGTAGGTCTGCGCGTAGGTGATCGTGCCGTCCTCGTTCGGCACCAGGTCGGCGCGCAGGCCACCCGCGTTAATCATGCCGATGTCGACGCTCTTGCCGTCCGGGGTGAGGATGGTTTCGCGCAGCGAGTCGGCCACCAGGTCCCCCAGCGAGGATTCGATGCCTCGGTTCGAGCCCGGATCCGTCGCCCCCTCGGGCGTCGTGAAGACTCCGCGCCTGAAGGGCTCCGTGTACCCGGTGGCGACGACGCGCTTGCCGGCTTCCTTCGAGTCGGCCTCGGCCTTATCGACAATCGCCTGGGTGTCGGGGTCCGCGCCGCACTGGGCGACCTCGGCGGCCGGGATGAGGATCGAGTCGGCGCTGGTCACCTGACGCGTGGCCGGGTCGATCGTCAGGCGGATGAGACCCAGGTTGTCCGTGTAGGAACCCGATGCGATGCCCGCCAGGCGCGGGTTCGCGGAGTTGAAGGCCTCGACCGAGTTGACGTGGTCGAACTCGTAGGGCACGTGCGTGTCCCCGCCCATGAGGCCGTCGACGTCCTTACCGACCTTCGTGTAGTTGTTCTTCACGTCGTCGTCCAGCATGGCAATGACGACGTCGGCCTGTCCGCTGGTCTTCAGCTGCGCAGCCAGGGAGTTGATACGCGCGATCGGGTCCGTGAAGGTCAGGCCCGCGGTCGTTCCGGGGCTCAGCTTGTAGGGTACATCCTGCGCAATTGCGCCGATAAAGGCGACCTTCATGCCCGAGGGCGACGTCCACACCTTGTAGTCCCCCAGGTAAGGGGTGCCGTCCCCGTAGGTGCCCATGCCCTCGATGTTGGCCCCCAGGTAGGGGAAGGTCGCCTGCACGAACTCGCTCGGGTTGGAGCCGTCGACGCGCTGCTTGAAGACGGCCTGCCCCATGTCCAGCTCGTGGTTGCCGATCGTCGAGGCCAGCGGATCCATCGTGTTGAGTGCCGCGATGGTCGGATTGTCTTTGAGCGCGCCCGAAATGTAGGGGGATGCGCCAATATTGTCGCCCAGCAGGGTGAACGAGGAGTTGGGGTTCGTCGCGCGTGCCTTCTTCAGGTAGCAGTTCATCGCGGGCAACCCGGCCTCGCGTACGACGCCCTTCTTGGCGACCTGCTGGATGTGTCCATGTACATCCGTCAGGGTATAGAGGTCGAGGGTGATCGGCGCGGCCTCGTCCTGTGAGGCCTCGTCCTGCCCGGCCGCGAGCGCTGTGGCTGGGAGGGAGGCCAGGGAGAGTGCGGCCGCCGAGGCGAGCGCGAGGCGAGTCCATGGTCTGCGCATGGGTGTGTTCCTTTCATCGGGGCGGCGACAGTGCCGCGTCCTGAGTGGTGAGTGTGGAGTTCGTGGTGTCAGCCGCGGCGACGAAGCCGGCGCGAGAGGAGGATGAGTCCGCCGCCCGCTGCGGCGAGGAGGATACCGATGCCGATTGCCGGGCCGGCGTCCGCACCGGTGCGCGCCAGGCCGCCCACCGTCGCGGCGCGCGTGGGCGTCTTTCGGGACGAGGCCGTGGGCGCCCTCGAGGGAGCCGGCGCGGGGGACGCGGACGGGTCTGCGGAGGGTTCAGCGCTCGGCGAGGGGGCCGCGCTGGGCTCTGTTGTCGGCGCCGCGGACGGCTCGGCGCTCGGCGTCGGGGCCGGGGCGTCCCCACCGAGCAGCGTGAGCCCAATCAGCTCGGGGTTGTGGTCCGAGGAGCGGTAGGGGTTGTCGGCCTCGACGGACAGGTGGGCGTTCATGCCGGCCCTCGAGTATTCGAAGGCGATGGACTCCTGGGCGTTGACGGCCCAGCTGGTCACCCCCGCGAGGAGCGGCTTCGCGGCCGCGTTGGCGAAGACGTGGTCGAGGGATCCGGAGCGTCCCGCGTAGACGTAGGAGGCCTCGCCCGCGCCGGAGACGCGCTCCCAGCCCGCGGCCTCGAGGGCCTTGATCGGGTCCTCCTGCGAGTAGGAGTTGAAGTCACCCACGAGCAGGGTCGGCTTGTCCGCAAAGCGGGCGGCGAAGGAGGCCAGGGCGCCCGCCTGGGCGACACGGATCGCATTCGCGTTGCCCTGCCCGTCCCCGCTGTCAACGTTGCCGGCAGGTGCACCCTCGGGCACGGATCCCTTCGACTTGAAGTGATTGGCAACGACGACGAAGGAGGCGGGCGCGGACCTCTCCCCCGTGACCCGCGCGAACTCTTGGGCGAGGGGCTGGCGCGCCAGGCCCGTGAACGCCGGGTCGTCGTGGATCAGCGAGGGGCCGACGGGGGCGACGGTCGCGGGCTTGTAGATGAAGGCGACACGGATGACGTCCTCGGCCTCGGGAACTGCCTGGGGCGAGGGCACGTACGCCCACGTTCCCTTGCCCGCTTCCTTGTTGAGGGCCTCGACAAGGCGCGCGAGAGACGCATCGCGATCCGTTCCCACCCCCACGGCGACGGGGTTTTCGATCTCTTCGAGGGCGACCACGTCGGCCCCCAGGGCATTGATCGCGGTGACGATCTTGGCCTCCTGGTTGGCGAAGGCCTCGCGCGAGAACGCACCGCGCACCTTGCACTTCTTCGCCGTCACGAAGGCGCCCGTGCGGTCGGGGTAGCCTGTGCATCCGGCCTCGTCGACGCCCAGGTCGGAGAAGTAGTTGAGGACGTTGAACGTCGCCACCCGGGTGTCGCCACCGACCGTGGGCGCGCTCGGACGCTCCCCGGTGATGGTCACGGGAGAGCGGTCGGGGTGCCCGGCGACCATGGAGGTCGGCTGGAAGACGAAAGAACCGTGCCGGGACTCGAGGACCACGGGCTTGGTGAAGGACACGTGGTAGCCGACGCGCGCGGGCGAGCCGTTCGCCAGGTAGGCGTACGCGGCCTCGGTGGCGGCCCCCTTCAGCAGGTTCGTGTTGGTACCGTCATCAAGGGCGATCGCGCGGGCCGCGTTGGCGGCCTCGTAGTCGCGGGCCGCCTGACCGGGTGCCACCACGTCCGTCGCCGAGCGCAGCGGGGCCTCACCCGGGGTGAGGGTCAGGGTGCCGTATTGGTTCGTCTGGTAGTTGTCGGTGATGGTCCACGTGCCCTGGGGTGCGAGGAGCATGGACTCGAGGGCCTCGGCCTCGTCCGGCGTGGGGACGCGGTTCGCCGGGATGGGCGTCGGCGCCTGGCATCCCTCGACTGTGGTCACGGAGGTCGCGGCCAGCTGGGTGAGGCTCTCGGGGTTGCCCTTCGCGCTCGTCGCTGGGAACTCACCAACCGTGCCGGTGACGCGCACGCAGGTGCCCGGGGCCGGGACCTCGCCCTTGTTACCTGCGTAGACGAAGAGGCCGTCGGAGCGTGTGCGCCCCGGCTCCCACGCGCCGCCCGAGCCGGGGGTCTGGATCGTGTAGCCGTCCAGGGTCGCGCCCAGCCCGGATTCGGCGGCCGGGTAGGCGGCCGTCACGACGCCGACCGTCGTCACGGTGGCCCCCACCATCGCGGAATCGTCTCCCTCGCCCACGGCCTGGATGTCGGGGATCGGCGTATCGACGAGGCCGGGGCTGGCCTCACCCGATTGCGTGGAACCGGACTGGGATGCCTCGTTCGCCCATGCGGCAGGTACAAGCCCCATCGCGGACAGCGCGAGCGCGCCGAATACAGCTAGTGATCGTGTCCCGCACTTCATCGGGATGTCCTCTCAACCTCACCTCACCGTGAGGGGCCGACGAGCCCCGTGCCGCAGGCGTCTTTACCAACGGCAACACGAGTTATGACAAGTGTAGCCTCACGCACAAACGTGCGGAAGCGATTGAGAATATTCTCGAAAATACAAGGCGCAAGCGGGCGGGCGTGCACCCGCGAGCGCGCGGGCACCCCGGCCTCGTCAAACTCAGCCCGGCGTCGTGACTCACCGTTGCTTCATCGCGCTCAGCCCAGGCCTCGTCACGCTCAGTGAGCGCAAGTCAGGACGCCGAGTACGGGGAGACGACCACCTGGGCGCGTTGCAGGTCCTTGACCTCCGAGTATCCCGTCGAGGCCATGGTCCGCTTGAGAGCACCCACGAAGTTCAGGGAGCCATCCGCGCGCGTCGAGGGGCCGTAGAGGATCTGCTCAAGCGTGCCCGTCGTGCCGACGTGAACGCGCTGGCCGCGCGGCATGTCCGGGTGGGTCGCCTCCGACCCCCAGTGCCAGCCACGTCCCGGAGCCTCCTCCGCGCGGGCGATGGCGGCGCCGAGCATGACCGCGTCCGCGCCGCACGCGATCGCGCGCGACAGGTCGCCGCTGCGGCCGATGCCGCCGTCGGCGATGACGTGCACGTAGCGGCCGCCGGACTCGTCCATGTAGTCGCGCCTAGCCGCGGCCACGTCCGCAATCGCCGTCGCCATCGGCGCGTGCACGCCCAGGGACTGGCGCGTCGAGTGGGCTGCTCCCCCACCGAAGCCGACGAGGACGCCCGCCGCGCCCGTGCGCATCAGGTGCAGGGCCGCCGTGTCCGTGCAGACGCCGCCCACGATGACAGGGACGTCCAGCTCGTAGATGAAGCGCTTCAGGTTGAGGGGCTCGCGGCGCGAGGACACGTGCTCGGCGGACACCGTCGAGCCGCGAATGATGAACAGATCGACGCCCGCGTCCACGACCGCGCGCCAGTACTTCTGCACGCGCTGAGGCGAGAGCTTTCCGGCAACAACCACGCCGGCCTCGCGCAGCTGCTTGAGGCGCGCCGTGATCAGCGAGGGCTTGATCGGCTCGGAGTAGACGCGCTGGAGGGTGGCGATCGACTCCTCCTCACCCAGGTGAGCGATGTGGTCGAGGATCGGGGTGGGGTCCTCGTAGCGGGTCCACAGGCCGTCCAGGTCAAGCACGCCGATGCCGCCGAGGCGACCGAAAGCGATCGCGGTCTCCGGACTCATCACCGAGTCCATCGGGGCCGCCATCAGGGGGATATCGACGTGGTAGGCGTCGATCTGCCAGCCGACGTTGACATCCTCGGGGTCACGGGTGCGCCGCGAGGGCACGAGGGCGATATCGTCCAGCGTGTAGGCGCGGCGTCCGCGCTTGCCACGACCGATTTCCACTTCGTCGCTCATGACCCGATTCTACTGCCTACGGGACGCAGATGTGCCCACCCTCTGCCACACTGGAGTCACCGGCAAGGCTAGGAGCAATCATGAGCTGGATCGACGACCCGTGGATGGGTTTTGACACCGAGACGACGGGCGTGCGCGCGCTCAAGGACCGCCTCGTCACCGCCGCGCTGGTGCTGCGCATCGACGGCGCTTCCTACCGCAGCGGTGTCAGTGCCCCCGACCAGGTGGCCACGTGGCTGACCGACCCGGGCGTCGAGATCCCCGAGCAGGCCACGGCCGTCCACGGCATCACGACCGAGCAGGCGCGACGCGACGGCCGCCCCATCGAGGAGGTTCTGCACGAGCTGGCTGGCTCCATCGTCGAGCACTGGCTGCGCGGCTACCCGGTGGTCGCCTTCAACGCGACCTACGACATCACGCTGGTCAACCAGGAGCTGCGCCGCCACCGCCTGGGTTCCTTCGAAGAGCGTCTGGAGGGCGCGCCCATGCTCGTCGTCGACCCGCTCGTCCTGGATCGTAAGCTCGACCGCTTCCGCAAGGGCAAGAAGACGCTGACGGAGATGGCGCCCGTCTACGGGGCGATTGCTTCCCCCGACGCTCACACGGCCGAGGTGGACGTGGCCATGACGCTCGACGTGCTCGCCGGCATGGTGGACAAGTACCCGCAGCTGGCGTCCATGAGCGCCCTGGAGCTCATGGACTACCAGCTCCAGGCTCACCAGGATTGGGCCGAGGACTTCGAGAAGTACCTGCGCAAGCAGGGCAAGGACGCGAACATCGACCGCGAGTGGCCACAGATCACGCCGCGAGGCCGCGGCGACGATCAGGAGTAAGAACGCAACGAGCGGGGGTCGGCGGGTGTCCGCCCCCGTTTTCGTTGTGTCGTGGGAGTCGTCTGCGTGGAGTTGACCGACAGGGCCGCGGGGCCTGGCCGGGCTTCGAGGCGACGCGCCGAGCGAAGCTCGTGGCGCGGACGGCGAGCGGGCGGGCGGGCCCGACGGCGCCCGGAACACCGGTGGCGCAGCAGCAATGCGCGTATGGAAGAGGCCCGGAGGTGGAACACCACCCCCGGGCCTCTACACAAGGCTCACTTTTCCTTGATGAGATCCAGCCACGTGCGGCGCTCGCCCACGAGGAAGCCAAAGTCGCGGTTCTGGTCCGCGATGGCGGCGTCGGTCGCGGGGTTCTTGATGAGGGCGGCCAGCACGTCGGGGGCGGCGGTAATGGCACCCACACCCTGGCGGACCAGTTCGAGGACCTGCTCGGAGTTCTTGAAGGATGCGGCCAGGACGTCAGCCTTCAGGTCGTAGGAGCGCAGGGTGCGGTGGATTTCGGAGGCGACGCGCACGCCGTCAATGCCGTAGTTGTCCATGCGGTTCACGTAGGGGGCGACGTAGCGGGCACCGGCCTTGGCGGCCATGAAGCCCTGCATCGAGGAGTGGATGCCGGTCGCGGTCACCTGCATGCCTTCACGCACGATGCGCGGGATGGCGGCGAAGCCTTCGCGCGTGACGGGAAGCTTAATGAAGAGGTTACCGCCAATCTCGCCGCGCAGGGCGCGGGCCTCGGCGACCATGTCGTCGGCGCGCTGGGAGACGATCTGGACGTGCAGCTGAGCGCCGTCGGGCAGGAGCGACTTGATGGAGTGCAGGACCTCGAGGGGTTCCTTACCCTCGCGGTAGAGGATCGTCGGGTTGGTGGTCACGCCGTCGATGGGCAGGTATTCCAGGGTCTTGGCGATGGAATCGACGTTCGCGTGATCGATGAGGATGAGCATCTGAGCAGCTCCTTTGCGGTGTTGTGAGTTTTCGCACCCCTAGGATAGCGCGGGCGGGAGCAGTCCAGCGCCAGCTCCCGCCCCTCATGACCTCGCGATCTGCGCTTAATTAGCGGAGGAGGAATGGTAGTTCGGCGCTTCCGTCGTCATCTGCACGTCGTGCGGGTGCGACTCGCGCAGGCCCGCGCTGGTGATGCGCACGAAGCGGCCGTTGGCCTTGACCTGGGAGATCGTGGAGGCACCCAGGTAGAACATGGTCTGGTGCAGGCCGCCGACGAGCTGATAGATCACCGACGCGAGGGAGCCGGTGTAGGGCACCTGGCCCTCGATACCCTCGGGAACGATCTTGTCGTCGGAGGTGACGTCGGCCTGGAAGTAGCGGTCCTTCGAGTAGGACTTGCGCCCACGCGAGCTCATCGCGCCGAGCGAGCCCATGCCGCGGTAACGCTTGAACTGCTTGCCGTTGGTGAACACGACCTCGCCGGGGGATTCCTCGCAGCCGGCCAGCAGGGAGCCGAGCATGACGGTGTCGGCGCCGGCCACGAGGGCCTTGCCGATGTCACCCGAGTACTGCAGGCCGCCGTCCGCGATGAGCGGGACGCCGGCGGGGCCGCAGGCCTTGGCGGCCAGGTGGATCGCGGTGATCTGAGGGACGCCGACGCCGGCGACGACGCGGGTCGTGCAGATCGAGCCGGGGCCCACGCCGACCTTGACGGCGTCGACGCCCGCGTCGATGAGCGCCTGCGCGCCCTCGGTCGTGGCGACGTTACCGCCGATGATGTCGATGCCAGCAAAGGTCGGATCGGCCTTGATGCGGCGGATCATGTCGAGGGCGAGCTGGGCGCCGCCGTTCGCGGTGTCGACGACGAGGACGTCCACGCCGGCCTCGGCCAGGGCGGTGGCGCGCTCCCAGGTGTCACCCCAGTAGCCGACGGCCGCGCCGACGACGAGGCGTCCGCGCGAGTCCTTGGTGGCGTTGGGGTACTGCTCGGTCTTGACGAAGTCCTTGACGGTGATGAGGCCGGTCAGGTGGTCGTTGTCGTCGACGATGGGCAGCTTTTCAACGCGGTGCTCGGCCAGCAGGTGCTTGGCATGTTCGCGGGAGATGCCGACCTGACCGACGACCAGCTGATCGCGCGGGGTCATGCAGTCGCGCACGCGCAGGGTGGCCCACTGATCCTGGGGGACGAAGCGCAGGTCGCGGTTCGTGATGATGCCCAGGAGGGCGCCTTCCTCGTTCACGACGGGCAGGCCGGAGACGCGGTAGTGGCCGCAGAGGCTGTCGAGTTCGTCGATGGTGGCGTCGGGGCCGACGGTCACCGGGTCCTCGACCATGCCGGATTCGGAGCGCTTGACCTGACGGACCTGCGCGGCCTGTTCCTCGATGGAGAGGTTGCGGTGAAGGATACCGATGCCGCCCTGGCGGGCCATGGCGATGGCCATGCGCGCCTCGGTGACGGTGTCCATGGCGGCGGACAGGAGCGGGATGCGCAGCGAAATGTTCTTCGTCAGGCGACTGCTCGTGTCAACGGATGAAGGAACGACGTCCGTGAGCTCGGGTAGGAGCAGGACGTCGTCGTAGGTGAGGCCGGTCAGGCCGAAAGGATCATGTGTAGCGAGTTCTCCCATGGGCCAATTGTAGGCGGTCGGTGGCGCTTTCGCGTAGTCGCTTCCACGCACGCCTCGAAGCCGGGCATCGGGGGACGAGGTCGGGGACCCTCGGGGACCGTCAGGAGGACGCGCTCTGGCTGGCCTGGGAGGCGTAGCGGGCTGCGGTCGCGCCGGTGACTGTGAGATGGATCGGGGCGGCGCCTCGTGCCAGCATGCGGGCGGCGGTGAGGGCGTCGGGGCGTCCCTCCCACACGAGCATGGAGACGGAGCCGTCGGGGGCAACCTCGTGGATCCAACGGCCCATGCCGGCGCGCGCGTGGGAGTCGGCCCAAGCGACGGCGCGAGCGTAGTCAACGGCGAGGTCCTCGGCGCGCAAAGGGTCCACGACCTCGGCGAGGACGCGGGCGGCGCTGGCAGCCTCGCACACGACCCAGTGCATGCGTTGGGGGGCAGCGACGACGCCTGTGGGATCGAGGGTGTAGACGATGCCGCCCACGCCTTCGGTGGTCCATCCGTCGGCGAGGGCGCGGTCGTAGAGCGCGGTCGCGGTGTCGATCATCCAGGGGCCGGGTTTTTCGCCCATGTGGGTAAGGATCGCGTAGGTCTGCCCGATGAGGCGGGCGGCCTTGAAGCCGAGGCCGGGGAGCATATCTCCGGGTCGGATGAGCTCAACGGGAGCCTGATCGGAGGAAGCGGGCAGGGGTCGCCATTCCTCGTCGTAGAGGTCGGGCAGGGCGAAGGCGCAGCGCGCGGCGATCTCTCCGACGAGGCGCAGGATCGAGCGCGCGCGGTCGAACCAGACGCACTCCCCCGTCGCTTCCCAGGCGGCCAGGTAGGCCTGCGCGGTGTCGAGGTTGGTGGAGAGTCGACGCAGGGGCGACCGGGAGCCGGTCGCGGCATCAATCTCTTCGCGCACGGCTCCGGCGCACGGGTCCCACCAGCGTTGATCCTGGTCCGCTTCGAGGTCGGCGAGCAGGTCACGCGCCTCCTCGTGCCCGACCATGGCGGCAGCGGCAGCCGCACCGATCATCGCGGACTGCGCACGCTGGGAAAATACCGCGCGGGGAACGGGGGTGGCGCTGTTCTCTGACGTGGGCACGACCTCGGCGTACCAGGAGCCATTCGGAGCGCGCAGGGGGCCTGCGAGGGCGGCCAGGCCGTGGTTGACGAGGTGCGCGGCGCCCTCAATGCCTCGCATCTGCGCGAGGGCGAAGACATGGGTCATACGCGCGCTGATACGCGCATCGAGGGGACGCCCGAGGTCGACCTGACCATCGGCGCGCAGGAAGGCGAAACCGACCCGCGCCTTCGACCGGGAAGCGAAGGCGACGAGCGCGTCGAAATCAGCGTCAAAAGCGCGGCGCAGGTCTTCGTTGTTCCAGGGGGCGTTCATGACTGTTCTCCTGCCGGTACGTGCCTTCACGGTATCACCTGTCCAGGCACCGCGGGCGGAGGTGGGGGCCGCGTGCGCGCAGTCGAGGCACAATTGCGCATGAGCCGTCACAGGCGTCAGGAGCGGCCGACGAGCTCCAGGTCGGCCTGGGGCGCGAGGAGGGCGAGGGCCTCCTCGACACAGGCGCTGATGGTGCGCACGCGCTGCACCTGGGGCGAGAGGATCTCGGGGGCGTCCGCTCCCACCATGATCGTGGGCACTCCGTAGCGCGCGACGAGGTTTTCTACCGTGCGCGCGCACTCGGGACCACATCCGAGGACGACGGTGAGGGCAGGGACGCCTCCGCGCACGTACTCGCGGAAGCGTTCGGTGGTGCTGACGCCGCCGTAGTTTTCGCTGGAGAGCATGCGCACGTCGCAGCCGTACCAGGCCAGGGCGACGCCGATGACCTGGGCGGCGGTCTCGTGGAGCGAGTCGGAGATGAGTGCGACGCGGTCCCCTCCGACGAGGGAGCGGGCGGGGCGGGACTGATAGACAGAGCGGCACACGCGCTGGAAGGCGTTGACCAGCATGAGGGCGGGCGCGCTGCCGATGGGCTCACCGCCCGGAGCGGAGCGCAGGGATTTGAGGGTCGGTTCGACGAATCGCGACCACGTATGGACGAGGCCGTGGCTGGTAACGGCTGCCTCGATCACTTCTTCGAGCCGTTGGTAGTCGTCGGAGAGGGCGACGGAGCGCAGCTGGGCGGCGTTCGCCGGGCCTCGACGGGGCAGGAGCGCGCTTTCTGCGAGGGCCCGCTTGGCGGCCTCGGCGGCGGACATACCGGCGCGCACGTGGTGGATCATGGCGCGCAGACGGTCGACGTCCTCGGGCTGGTAGCGACGCCGCTCGCCGACTTCGCGCTGCGCGGGGCCGAGGCCGTAGCGTCGTTCCCAGGTGCGCAGGGTGGAGGGAGATACTCCCAGCTCATCGGACACCGAGGACATGGTGCGGGAGCGGTCGGCCTGCGCCGACTGCGCCAGTATGGCTCGTGGCATGTCCGATCCCTCCGGTCCTTGTCCGTGCCCTGCTCTGATTCTTGCGTGTTCGCAGCGCACACGCCACAGGAAGGGATATAACGCCCACATCCAAGTTGTTCAAAAAGTTATTCATAATCTGTTCACTCTGCACACCATACGTTTCTCCACGTTTTCACAGTACGGGTACGCTCGATCTGAGAACTGGCTCATAATTCGAGAAAGATCCTTGAATAACTACCGCACAAGTGTCTATTCTTGCCGACATCGTGTGCCGAAAATGTCGGCACGACAGACATGAAGGAGGCACCCAATGACTGACGTCTCCCGTCTGCCCGGACCCATGATCGACGCGTGGGAATGGCAGTACGAAGCGGCGTGCCGAGACCTGGACACCGAGCTGTTCTTCCACCCCGAGGGTGAGCGCGGCTCCACGCGCCGACGCCGTGCAGCAAACGCTAAGGCAATCTGCGCGACCTGCCCGGTTATCGAGCAGTGCCGGTCTTACGCTCTGGCCGCTCAGGAGCCTTACGGCATCTGGGGTGGAATGACTGAAGAAGAACGACGCGAAGAGATCCGCTCCTCTGGACGCGGTCGCCGCGTCTCCTAACGCGCATCCATTTTTCCGGTGCGGCATCGCCACCGCGATGCCGCACCTTTTTACTGCCCGCCACAACGCCCATCCTCTCCGGGAGCTCGCATGACCAGCAACGACACCAAGGCCTCGCAGAAAAAGGCCGAGGACACCTCCACCAACCTGTACAAGACCCTGTTCTTCGTCACCGCGCCGATCACCGCGATCCTCGCGGGCGCGTGCGTGTGGATGGGTGTTCAGCTCTCCTCCACCTCTCCGGCGAGCCAGGCAACCCCGGCGGCCACGCCGACAGCGGCCGAACAAATGCCGCAGAACACGGAGACGGCGGCCCCCAGCCAGACGAACGCCAAAAACCTGGAGATCATGGAGTCTTTCATGCGCCACCAGGCTGACGACCCGCAGGCGAAGGGCGACGTGAACGCTCCCGTGACGATGGTTCTCTTCTCTGACTTTGCGTGCCCCTACTGCACGAAGTACGCCCAGGACGTCGACCCGGCACTCGCCGACCTCATCGCGGATGGCACCCTGCGCGTGGAGTGGTACGACCTGGCCCAGATCACCGAGACCTCTCCCCTGGCAGCCCAGGCGGGCATCGCTGCGGGCGAGCAGGGCAAGTTCTGGGAGTTCCACGACGTGGTCTACGCGGCGGCCGACCCGACCGGGCACCCGCAGTACTCCGAGCAGGCTCTCGTCGATTTCGCGGCCCAGGCGGGTGTGCCCGACTTGGACAAGTTCCGCGCAACGATGCTCGCCGATCACACCGTCTCCAAGGTGAAGGCGGCCAAGGAACAGGCTCACCAGGCGGGCATCAGTGGCACGCCCACGATGTTTATCAATAAGGCGTTCGTCAGCGGCTACCGGGACGCTTCCTAC
>CATYYP010000002.1 GCA_958415245.1 Schaalia odontolytica
GTCCCTTGTGCATCAAGATGGTCAGGGTCAGCAGGATGCTGGTCAGGAAGATCAGCACGATCAGGACGTTGTTCAGAATGGTCACGGTCAATCCAGTTTCTATCGCAGTTCGCCCCGGATCGGGGCACATATAGGTTTAGTCTAACTGAGAATGCCGGTGGGGCCAACCGGCACACCGGTTGGCCCCACCTCGCGTCCGCTCCGACCCGGCCTATGTGGCTGGGAGGAGAGGGGGCGCTACGGTTTCTCAGGCGTAGAACGTCGCCATGGCGGCGAAGGAGTCAGCCTTGAGGGACGCGCCGCCGACGAGACCGCCGTCGACGTCGGGCTGAGCCATGAGTTCCTTGATGTTGCCGGGCTTGGCGGAGCCGCCGTAGAGGATGCGCGTAGACTCGGCGGTCTCAGCGCCGAAGTCCTCGGCCAGCGCGGCGCGGATGGCGCCGCACACTTCCTGGGCGTCCTCGGCGGAAGCGGTTTCGCCGGTACCGATGGCCCAGATGGGCTCGTAGGCGATGACGATCTTGGCGACCTCTTCGGCCTTCCAGCCGGCGAGCGCGGCGCGGATCTGGCCGAGCACGAACTCGACGTAGGTGCCGGCCTTGCGGACCTCGAGGGCCTCACCGCAGCACAGGATCGGGGTCATGCCGGCGTCGAAAACCTTGCGGGCCTTGGCGCCGACGAGCTCGTCGGACTCGCCGTGGTACTCGCGACGCTCGGAGTGGCCCATGACCACGTAGGAGACGCCGAGCTTGGTCAGCATCTCGGTGGAGATTTCACCGGTGTAGGCGCCGTTGTCGTGGATGGAGACGTCCTGAGCACCGTACTTGATGCCGAGCTCGTCGGCGTCAACGATGGTCTGGACGGTGCGGATGTCGGTGAACGGCGGGATCACGAGGACCTCGCACTTCGAGTAGTCGTGGCCAGCGTCGGACAGAGCCATCGCCAGGCCCTGGACAAGGTGGTTGGCCTCGAGATGATCGAGGTTCATCTTCCAGTTGCCGGCCATCAGGGGCGTACGTGCCATGAGTCAGTCCTCCAGAACTGCGATACCGGGCAGAACCTTGCCCTCGAGGAGTTCGAGGGAGGCGCCACCACCAGTGGAAATGTGAGAGAAGGTGTTCTCGTCGAAGCCGAGCAGGCGCACGGCCGCAGCGGAGTCGCCACCGCCGATGACGGAGAACATGGAGCCCGTGGAGAGGGCTTCGGCGACGGCGCGGGTGCCGCCGGCGAACGCATCGAACTCAAAGACGCCCATGGGGCCGTTCCAGGCCACGGTCTTCGCGGTGGCCAGCTTGTCTGCGAAGAGCTTCGCGGACTCGGGGCCGATGTCCAGACCCATCTGGTCGTCGGGGATCGCGTCGACCTTGACGACGGTCGCGGGCGCGTCGGCCGCGAACTCGGGGGCGACGATGACATCCACGGGCAGGACGAGGTCGACGCCGCGCTCTGCGGCCTCGGCGATGTAGCCCTTGACGGTGTCGATCTGGTCTTCCTCCAGGAGGGACTTGCCGACGGAGTAGCCCTGAGCGGCCAGGAAGGTAAAGACCATGCCGCCGCCGATGAAGAGCATGTCAGCCTTCTTCAGCAGGTTGGCGATGACGCCCAGCTTGTCGGAAACCTTGGAGCCGCCGAGGACGACGCCGTAGGGGCGCTCGGGGTCGCCGGTGACCTTGGACAGGGACTCGATCTCCTTAAGGACGAGCAGGCCTGCGGCCGAGGGCAGGATCTTCGCGATGTCGTAGACGGAGGCCTGCTTGCGGTGGACGACGCCGAAGCCGTCGGAGACGAACGCGTCGCCGAGCTTGGCGTACTCGCGGGCAAGTTCCTCGCGCTCTTCGTCGACCTTGGAGGTCTCGCGAGCGTCGTAGCGGACGTTCTCGAGCAGGGCGATCTCGCCCTCACCCAGGGCGGCGACGGTCTCGGTGGCGGAGGGGCCAACGACGTCGGAGGCCAGCGTGACCTTCACGCCGGACAGCTCGGCGAGACGCTTGGCGACGGGGGCCAGCGAGAAGGCGGGATCGACCTGACCCTTGGGGCGGCCGAGGTGGGCCATGATGACGACCTTGGCACCGGCGTCGGTGAGGGTCTTGAGGGTCGGCAGCGCCGCGCGGATACGGCCGTCGTCGGTGATAACGCCGTCCTTGAGCGGAACGTTGAAGTCGGAGCGGACGAGGACGCGCTTGCCGCGCAGGTCGCCCAGGGTGGAGATGGTCCTCACGAGGAGTCCTTTCGGTCTGAAGGCGGTGGCGATGTACGAGATGCCCGTGCACGAGCGTGCACGGGCATCTCGCTGATCAGCTCATGGCTGGTGTATCAGCTGTGTGCTCAGGCGAGCTTGGAGCCGATGAGGGCGGTGAGGCGAACGAGAGCGTTCGAGTAGCCCCACTCGTTGTCGTACCAGGACAGGACCTTGACGAGGTTGCCGATGACCTTGGTCTCGGTGGCGTCGAAGATCGAGGTGTGCGGGTCGCCCACGATGTCGGAGGAGACGATCGGATCCTCGGTGTACTTCAGAACACCCTTGAGCTCACCCTCGGCGGCGGCCTTGACGGCAGCCTTGACGGCCTCGACGGAAACCTCGTTCTTCGCGATGAAGGTGAGGTCGGTCAGGGAGCCGGTCGGGGTGGGGACGCGGACGGCGAGGCCATCGAACTTGCCCTCGAGCTCGGGCAGAACCAGGGCGACGGCCTGGGCAGCACCGGTCTTGGTGGGGATCATGTTCAGGGCCGCGGCGCGGGCGCGACGCAGATCCGAGTGGGGGGCGTCGAGGACGCGCTGGTCACCCGTGTAGGAGTGGATGGTGGTCATGATGCCGCGCTCGATGCCGAAGTTCTCCTCGAGAACCTTGGCGAGGGGGGCGAGGCAGTTGGTCGTGCAGGAGGCGTTCGACACGATGTTCATCGTGGCGTTGTCGTAGTCAGCCTCGTTCACGCCCATGACGAAAGTGCCGTCGACGTTCTTCGCGGGAGCGGAGATGACGACCTTCTTGGCGCCACCGTCGAGGTGAGCCTTGGCCTTCTCGCCGTCGGTGAAGAAGCCGGTCGACTCAACGACAACCTCGACGCCGAGCTCGCCCCAGGGCAGGTCGGCGGGGTTGCGCTGCGCGAGCACCTTGATGTGCTTGCCGTCGACGATGATGCCCTCGTCGTCGTAGGAAACCTCGCCCTGGAAGCGACCCGTGATCGAGTCGTACTTCAGCAGGTGAGCGAGGGTCTTGTTGTCGGTGAGGTCGTTAACGGCAACGATCTCGATATCCGCGCCCTGCTCAAGAGCGGCGCGGAAGAAGTTACGGCCAATGCGGCCGAAGCCGTTGATGCCAACGCGGGTGGTCACTATGTTCCTCCTGCTCGTGCCCACACGGGACACGGTCTTCGATGCAACCGGGCGTGCGGGTTGCCTGCCCGGCCCGCAGATGTCTGCGGTTCCAGCAGTTCCTAATCTACACCTAAAAGCGGACTCAGTCACAATCCAATTAGAAAATCTGCACGTGGGGTAATTCTCGTTTGGATTGAGACGAAGCGGCAGGAAAAAGGGACCTCAGTCCTCCTCGAGCATGTCGAGGGTCAGCGCGGATTCCGTGTCCGGGATGCCGCGCTCGTGCGCGACCTTATCGGCGAGAGCGAGAAGTCGACGAATACGACCGGCGACGGCATCCTTGGTGAGAGGCGGATTCGTGTGCTTGCCGAGTTCCTCGAGGGAGGCCTGCTTGTACTGCAGGCGCAGCGTGCCGGCCTCGAGCAGGTGGGCGGGCACGTCGTCTCCGAGGATTTCGAAGGCGCGTTCAACGCGGGCACCCGCGGCGACGGCCGCGCGGGCGGAGCGGCGCAGGTTTGCGTCGTCAAAGTTAGCCAGTCGGTTGGCGCTGCCTCGGGCCTCGCGGCGTTCGCGCCTCTCCTGCCACGCCTCGAAGGTCTGGGGGGCGCCCATGGCGGAGATCAGGGTTCCGATCGCGTCCGAATCGCGGACGGAAACGCGGTCGGTACCGCGAACCTCTTTCGAACGGGCGGCCGCGCCGAGTTTGCGCGCGCACCCCACCATCGCGAGAGCCACCTCAGGACCGGGACAGGTGATCTCGAGCGAAGAAGAGCGCCCGGGTTCCATGAGCGAACCGCGCGCGAGGAAGGCACCGCGCCAGATAGCCGCGGCCTCCGCGGTTCCGGAGGCAACAAGAACCGGGGGCAGGCCGCGCACAGGACGACGCAGAGAGTCGACAAGGCCCGTGAGGCGCGCGAGCTCGTCGGCCTTGTGGACGACACGCACGACGTAGCGCTTGCCACGCCGCAGAGAAGAACCGGACACCACGACGACAGAAGACTCGGCGTTGTACAGGGCCTGCAGGTAGGTGCGCAGGCGACGCGCAGCCACGGGCGAGTCAAGCTCCGCCTCGACGAGGATGCGCCCACCCACGAGGTGCAGGCCTCCCGCGAAACGCAGCGTCGCACTCACTTCGGCGGCGACCTCAGACGGCGTCGTAACGACGGCGCGCGCCAGCTCGTCCTTCATGTCAGATGTCAGGGACACGGCTTCTCCAGATATGTCATGTCGTTTGTCAGCAGGCAACAGGTTCTAAGGTAACCACGTTTCGGGCTGTCCGACCTCACCAAGGAAGCCGTCAAATGCGTCACGCAGCGCGGCGGCGAGGCGCAGCGGGTCGTGGTGCGGGGCTCCGTCACCCGTGCGAACCTGCCGCAGGAGAACGCGCGCACCCAGTTCTTCGGCGGCCACGATCAGGTCGTCGATGTCGTCGCACGCCGTCGGATCCGCGACCACCACATCGAGCTTGAGCATGGGTGCGTACTCGCGCAGAACACGCACGTGGTCGGCGGTCGACATGAGATCGGTTTCGCCGCGCTGGCGCGCCAGGTTGAGTACGAGCGCGCGGTGGGCGTTGGTCGTGGCAAGCGCGCGGTTAATCTCTGGCACCAGCAGGTGCGGGATCACGGAGGTGTACCACGAGCCGGGTCCCAGGACGACCCAGTCGGCCTCGGAGATAGCCTCGGTGACCGCGGAGGGCACCTCGGGCGCCTCGGGCGTGATACGCACGTGCTCGACGGTACCCGGGGCGACGGCGACCTTGGACTGGCCGGACACGACGTAGCGGCGGCCGCCGTCGTTCATATCCGCCTCGATGTCGATCGGCGTCGACGACATGGGCAGGACGCGTCCCTGTGCGCCGAGGAGACGCCCGACCCAGTCAAGCCCTTCGACCGGATCGTCGAGGAGCTGCCACAGGCCGGAGATCAGCAGGTTGCCGAGGGCGTGCCCGTTGAGCGGGCCGGTCGTGTCCAGGCGCAGCTGCATGACGTCACGCCAGGTCAGGCCCCACTCGGATTCCTCGCAGAGGGACGCCAGCGCCATGCGCAGGTCGCCGGGAGGCAGGATCGGCATCTCCTGGCGCAGTCGGCCGGAGCTACCGCCGTCGTCGGCGACAGTCACAACAGCCGTCAGCGCGCGGGTGATATGGCGCAGGGCCCGCAGGGTTGCGGACAGGCCGTGTCCGCCGCCGAGGGCGACGATGTTTTGGCCGGATTCTCCACGTTGAACCCAGCCGGCTGCATCAAGATAGGGCATCAGTCTCTCCCAATGTCACGGTGCATCACGCGAACCGTGTATCCGTGTGTGCGCAGGCGTTCGGCGATAGCCTCAGAGGACGCAACGGAGCGGTGCTTTCCGCCCGTGCATCCGACGGCGATCGTGACGAATGGCTTCAATTCTGCCAGATACCCGCTCAGCATGGGGGCCAGTAGGTCGGCATATCCGAGAGCAAAATCGCGCGCACCCGGCTGGGAGAGCACGTAGTCGGCGACGGCCTGGTCCTTACCGGTGAGGTGACGCAGCTCGTCCACCCAGTACGGGTTCTTGAGAAAACGCACGTCAACGACGTGATCGGCGTCGAGTGGAAGGCCATGCTTGAAACCGAAAGACTCGACGGTCACCTGCAGGGGACGCTCCTCCCCCGCCACGATGTCGCGGATGCGCCTCGTGAGATCGTGGACGCTCATCGTGGAGGTGTCGATGACCTCGTCGGCAGCGCGACGCAGGGGCGCGAGCAGGCGCATCTCGGCCTTGATGCCGTCCATGAGGGTGCCGGCGCCCTGGAGGGGATGCGGGCGGCGGTTGGATTCGTAGCGGCGCACCAGGGTCTCGGGACTGGCCTCGAGGAAGATGACGCGGTAGGCGATGCCCGCGCCCTTGAGCTGTTCAAGCGTGGCGTCAAGCGTGCGGAAGAAGGTACGCGAGCGAACGTCCACTCCAACGGCAAGGCGATGCACGCCCGCAGCCGGGTCGTTCGACATCATGCCGACGAGGGCGGGAAGCATCGTCGGGGGCAGGTTGTCGACGACGTACCAGTCCAGGTCTTCGAGCGCGCGGGCGGCACCGGTGCGGCCTGCTCCCGAGTAGCCGGTGATGATCAGCACCTCGTTGGAGGCGCGCGGCTCGTACTTCACCCGCATCATGTCGCGCACGGCGATGCCCTCGGGGACCGTGGGCGGGTTCTCCTCGTTCATCGACGAGGTCTGGGCCTCGTCTGCGTCGTGAGCGTCCGTGGGTGTGTGGTCGGGCATGGCGTCCTCCTGACGGGTCGGCTGGTCGGGTGATGGGAGCTGTTAGGCGGAAGGTGCGGAGGCGTCGTCGATCGTGATCCCGGCGGCGGCGCGCCTGGCGATGACTCGCGCTTCCTTCGGAGTACTCGCGGTGGTGGCGACGACGCCGACCCGCCTGCCGGCGCGGCTCACCGGCTTGCCGAAGATGCGTACGATGTCGGCGGATTCGAGGGCGCGAGCGACGCCGTTGTAGACGGGGTCATCTACGGCGCTCGTCGACTTGATGACCGCCGACGCACCCGGGGTGAACTGTGCGGTGGAGACGGGCAGGCCGAGGATGGCTCGTGCGTGCAGCTCAAACTCGGACTGGGCTTGGGTCACCATCGTGACCATGCCGGTGTCGTGGGGGCGGGGCGAAAGTTCGGAGAACCAGACGTCGTCGCCCTTCACAAAGAACTCGACGCCGAAGATGCCGAGGCACGGGCCGTTGCCGGCCTCAGCCAGGGCGTCGGTCACGGCCTTGGCCATCTGTCGCGCGCCCTCGAGGGCGGCCGCGCTCATGGCCATGGGCTGCCAGGATTCGACGTAGTCGCCGCCCTCCTGGCGGTGCCCGATCGGCGCGCAGAAGCTCGTCGTGACGCTGCCGGACGCGGCATCCCAGGAGCGCACGGTGAGCAGCGTGATCTCGTAGTCGAAGTCGACACCCTCTTCAACGATGACAACGCCGGTCGTGGCGCGCGCGTCCTCCTCGGCGTGTGCCCATGCGGAGGCGGCCTGCTCGGGTCCCGTCACACGGGACTGTCCGTGCCCGGAGGAGGACATCGTGGGCTTGACAAAGGCGGGGTAACCGACCTCGTCGAGAGCCGCGGCGAGCTCGGCCTCGCTGCGCGCGAAGCGGAAGGCCGACGTGCGCACGCCGGGCAGGGACGCAGCGAGGTTGCGGATGCGCTGACGGTCCATCGTCGCCTGGACGGCAAAGGCGTTGGGGACGACGCGCACGCCGCGCTCTTCATAGGCGCTCAGCTCGTCTGTCGCGATGGCCTCGACCTCGGGGACGATGAGATCGACGTCCACGGCATCGAGGACCTCGCGCAGGGCCTGCGGGTCGCTCATGTCAAAGACGCGGGATTCGTCCGCCACCTGCATGGCGGGAGCATTGTCGTAGGAGTCGCAGGCGATCACCGTGCATCCGTAGCGTTGCAGGGCGATCACGACTTCCTTACCGAGTTCGCCCGATCCCAGCAGCAGCACGCGTGCCGGCAGCGGCACGGGAAGCGTCGTTGTCATGGTGTGTCCTCCCTCGACGATGTCGCTAGCCTATCGCGGATCGTGCGCGCAAGGCCGAGTCCCACGCCCTTGACCTCGGCAATCTGCTCGGGCGTGGCCTCACGAATCCGCTTGACGGAGCCGAAATGCTTGAGCAGCGCGGCCTGGCGTGCGGGTCCAAGCCCTGGGATGGAATCAAGAACCGAGCGGCGCTGCGCCTTCGACCGGCGCTTGCGGTGCTTCGTGATCGCGAAGCGGTGGGACTCGTCGCGCAAATACTGCAGGAGGTAGAGAGCCTCCGACGTGCGTGGGAGGATCAGCGCGAAGTCGTCGCCGGGGATCCACACCTCTTCGAGGCGCTTCGCCAGGCCCACGACGGGCACGTCCGCGCCCACCGCGTCAAGGGCGGCTCGGGCAGCATTCACCTGGGGCAGGCCACCGTCCACGACGACCAGGTCGGGACGATACGAGAATCGCTTCGGGCGTCCCGTCATCGCGTCGATCGGGCCGGAAGCGTAGGCGACGCCGTCCTCGTCCTCACCGTCGACGCCAGCCTCCTCGGCGAGCAACCGTGAGAAGCGGCGCGTGAGAACCTCGTTCATCGCGCTCGTGTCGTCGGGAGTCCCGTTGCCGTCCTCACCGCGGATGTTGTAGGTGCGGTAGGCATCCTTGCGCGGCATGCCGTCCTCGAAGACCACCATCGAGGCGACCTGGTTCTCACCACCCGTGTGCGAGACGTCGTAGCACTCAATGCGCAGGGGCGCACCCGGCAGATCGAGGTTCTCTGCAAGCTGCTCGAGCGCCTTCGAGCGCGCCGTAATATCGCCCGCGCGCTTCGTGCGGTGCAGGGCGAGGGCCTGGCGGGCATTCTCCGTGACCGTGTCCATGATCTGGGCTTTCGGGCCGCGCTTAGGCACGTGCACAGACACCGAAGCGCCGCGGATCTCGGCCAGCCACTTCGCGATGGTGTCCTTCTCCTCGGGCTCAACGGAGACGAGCACCTCACGCGGGATTGCGGAAGTCGGCGTGTGCGCAACGTCGTCCACGCTCATGGCCGCCACCTTGGCTGCCTTCCCCGCCCCGGCCTCGTCCGTCGATGCCGACGAGTACACCTGCTCGAGAAGGCGAGCCATGAGCGCCGCGTCGTCTGCGCCGTCCACGCGCTCGATGACCCAGCCGCGCGTGCCTCGGATACGTCCGCCGCGCACGTGGAAGACGTGCACCGCAGCGTCCAAGTCGTCGCTCACGAGCGAGAACACGTCCGCGTCCGACCCGTCGTCGAGCACAACCGCGTTGCGCTCCAGCACTGTGCGCAGCGCCTTGACGTCGTCGCGCAGCTTCGCCGCCCGCTCGAAGTTGAGCTCCATGGAAGCCTGGCGCATCTGCTCCTCCAGGTCACGAATCACCGGGCCCGTGCGCCCCTCCATGAACTGGCACATCCCCTCCGCGAGCTCGCGATGCTCCTCCATCGAGATACGACCCACGCACGGGGCCGCACACTTGTCGATATAGCCGAGCAAGCACGGACGCCCCTGCGCCTTCGCACGTTGAAACACGCCCGCCGAACACGAGCGCATTGGAAAGACACGCAGCAGCTGATCGATCGTCTCGCGAATCGCCCACACCTGCGTGTACGGGCCGAAGTAGCGAGACCCCGCCCGTTTGCGCTCCCGCGTCACCTGCACGCGCGGGAAACGCTCCCCCATCGACACCGCCAGGTAGGGGTAGGACTTGTCGTCCTTAAACATCACATTGAAACGCGGATTGAACTCTTTAATCCACGTAAACTCCAGCGTCAGGGCCTCGACCTCGGAACGCACGACGGTCCACTGGACGGCGCTCGCGGTCGTCACCATCTGCTGGGTGCGCGGGTGCAGGTTCGCCAGATCCTGGAAGTAGTTGGTGAGGCGATTGCGCAGGTTTTTGGCCTTGCCGACGTAGATGACGCGGCCCTGCGGGTCTGAGAATCGATAGACGCCCGGCGAGGTCGGGATATCTCCCGTGCGGGGTCGGTACGTCGAAGGATCTGCCACGCTCCCAGGGTACGAGGCTGGGGCTGGGCGTGCCCGGCGCCCACCTTGGGCGTGCTGTATGTCATGAAACATTTGAATAATGAAACCAATACGCGCAGCCGCCACCTGTGGGCATATACTGGGCTTGGTTGCGAATTGACCGATTCTTGACCTTTGAGTACAGCTCTCCCACAAAGAAGGACGTTCATGTTCACCTCCACCCAAGAGGTCGCAGACTTTATCTCCGAGCAGAACATTGAACTCGTCGACGTGCGCTTCTGCGACGTCCCCGGGGTTCAGCAGCACTTTACGATCCCCGTGAGCGAGTTCCTGGACGCCGCCTTGTCGGACGGCCTCATGTTCGACGGCTCCTCGGTCCGCGGATTCACCGCCATCCACGAGTCCGACATGAAGCTCATCCCGGACATCTCCTCCGCGTTCGTCGATCCGTTCCGCGATCGCAAGACCCTGGTCGTGAACTTCTCGATCGTCGATCCCTTCACCGACGAGCCCTTCTCGCGCGACCCGCGCCAGGTGGCCGCCAAGGCCGAGGCCTACCTGCGTTCGACCGGCATCGCTGACGAGTGCTTTATCGGCGCCGAGGCGGAGTTCTACCTCTTCGACGACGTACGCTACCAGGTGACCCCGCACAACACCTTCTTCTCCGTCGACTCCCCCGAGGCGTACTGGAACACCGGCCGCGCCGAAGAGGGCGGCAACATGGGCTACAAGGTGCCCATCAAGGGCGGCTACTTCCCCGTCTCCCCCGCAGACAAGTACGCGGACGTGCGCGACGAGATGAGCCGCCTCCTCGAAGAGGTTGGCCTGACGATCGAGCGCGCCCACCACGAGGTCGGCTCGGGTGGCCAGCAGGAGATCAACTACCGCTTCGCGACGCTACAGACCGCCGCCGACGACATGATGAAGTTCAAGTACGTCATTAAGAACTCCGCCCTCGAGTTCGGCCATTCCGCAACCTTCATGCCCAAGCCCCTGTTCGGCGACAACGGCTCGGGCATGCACACGCACATCTCGCTGTGGAAGAACGGCGAGCCGCTGTTCTACGACGAGCGCGGCTACGGCTCCCTGTCCGACACGGCCCGCTGGTTCATCGGCGGCCTGCTCGAGCACGCGCCCGCGCTCCTCGCCTTCACGAACCCGTCAGTGAATTCCTTCCGACGCCTCGTTCCCGGCTTCGAGGCCCCGATCAACCTCGTGTACTCGGCGCGCAACCGCTCCGCGTGCATCCGGATCCCCGTGACGGGCACGTCGCCCAAGGCCAAGCGCGTGGAGTACCGCGTGCCGGACCCGAGCGCGAACCCCTACCTCGCGTTCTCCGCGTGCCTCATGGCGGGCATCGACGGCATCAAGCGCCGCATCGAACCGGCAGCCCCCATCGACAAGGACCTCTACGAGCTGCCCCCGGCCGAGTACCAGGACATCGCGAAGCTGCCCAGCTCGCTCGAGGCTGCCCTCGACGCGCTGCGCGAGGACCACGAGTTCCTCACCGAGGGCGACGTCTTCACGCAGGACCTCATCGACACGTGGCTGGAGTACAAGGAGACCAACGAGGTCGCCCCGATGCGCGCCTACCCGCATCCCTACGAGTACGAGCTCTACTACGACCTGTGATCTAATCGTCACTCAGCGGCCCCCACCCCGATTAAGGGGCGGGGGCCGTGCCACAACCAGTAGACTCACATCGAACCTGTTGTTCAGTCTTTGAACCGACATCCCGGAGGACACGATGAAGCGCATGCGTGATGGCTCGTACACGATTAAGCCGACCTACAAGGTCGGCGAGCACGACATCGTTCCGGACATGCTGGCCAAGCGCGCGCTCCTACACCCCGACCAGGTGGCGGTCGAGCAGCGCACTTCCGTCGGCTCCACGCGCTCCCTCACCACATCTGAGCTCCAGCGTCAGGTCGAGTACACCGCCTGCGGCCTCATCGGTCTCGGCGTTCAGCCCGGCGACGCGGTCGCAATCCTGGCTCCGACCTCGTACGAGTGGCTCCTCCTTGACCTCGCGCTCCTGTCCATCGGCGCAATCACCGTCCCAATCTACGAGTCCGACTCCGCCGCCCAGATCGAGCACATCCTCACCGACGCGCACGTGACCCGCGTCTTCACGGCCACCACCCAGCAGGCGGAGCTCGTGCACTCCGTGGCCCCCGAATACACCGTGGCGGTCGACTCCTTCGATCGCGGCGCCCAGCGCATGATCGCGCGCGCCGCCACCGGCATCACCATCGAAAACGTCGAGCAGCGCCGCGCGGCCATCTCCTCCTCTGACATCGCGACCATCATCTACACCTCCGGAACGACCGGAAACCCCAAGGGCGTGGCCCTGACGCACGCGAACTTCGTGGCGACCGCAGAAGGTGCGCGCCAGGTCCTCGGTGACGTCATCGACTCCCCCGACACCCGCCTTCTCCTCTTCCTGCCCGTCGCCCACGTGCTCGCTCGCCTCGTCATGCACGTGATCCTGTCGGGCCAGGGCGTCCTTGGCTTCTCACCCAACATCAAGAACCTGCTGCCGGACATTCAGGCCTTCAAGCCTTCCGTGCTCCTCGTCGTGCCCCGCGTGCTCGAGAAGGTCTACAACGCAGCCTCCTCCAAGGCGGGCGGCGGCATCAAGGGCCGTTTGTTCGCGTGGAGCGCCAAGCAGGCGCGCACCTTCTCCGTGGCCTCCGAGAAGACCTTCGGCCCCGGCCTGTTCAAGAAGATGCGCCACGGCATCGCCGACGCGCTCGTCCTCAAGAAGATCCGCTCGGTTCTGGGCCCCAACCTGCGCTACATCGTCTCCGGCGGCGCTCCCCTGGCCACCGACCTCGCGCACTTCTACGCCGGCATGGGCATCACCCTCATCCAGGGCTACGGCCTGTCCGAGACGACCGGCCCGATCTCCGTCCAGCACATCGGCAAGAACCCCATCGGTGGTGTTGGCCTGCCCCTGCCCGGCAACTTCATCAAGATCGCCAAGGATGGCGAGATCCTCGTGCGCGGCCAGTCCGTCATGCCCGGCTACTACCACCTGCCCGAGCAGACCGCCGAAGTCATGCCCGACGGCAAGTGGTTCCACACCGGTGACCTGGGCTCGATCGACCGCAAGGGCCAGCTGACCATCACGGGCCGCAAGAAGGAACTGATCGTCACCGCGGGCGGCAAGAACGTCTCCCCCGAGGTCCTCGAGGACTCCCTGGCCACGCACCCGCTCATCGCGAACGTCATCGTCGTCGGTGATCAGCGCCCCTACGTCGGCGCCCTGTTCACCCTTGACGCCGACATGCTGCCCGACTGGCTTGCCAAGCACGGCCTGCCGCAGTGCTCTCCCACCGAGGCGGCCGAGCTGCCCGCCGTACGTGAGTCTCTCGAGAAGGCCGTCGAGCGGGCCAACAAGGCCGTCTCCCGCGCCGAGTCGATCCGTAAGTTCCGCATCATCGACGCGACCTTCACCGTCGAGAACGGCTACGTGACGCCGTCGATGAAGCTGCGCCGCCGCAAGGTCATCGCCGACTACGCCCACGAGATCGACGCCCTGTACGGCGGCCCAGTCTCCGCTGAACCGGCAAAGAAGCGCGGGCTTTTCGGCCGCGGCAAGAAGAACTGATCCCACCACGCACGGCGCACAGCGCCCACCCCACGAAAGGACCGCAATGACGGTACGCAGGCTCGCCGACGGCTCATGGGAGTCGATCGCGACCCGAGAAGCCACCGAGGACATGAACCTGCCGAAGATGCTCCACCAGCGCGTGGCGTCTCACCCCGGGCAGGTCGCGATCGAGCGCCGCTCCAACGTCGGCGCGTGGCGCCCCGTCACGATGGAGACCTTCCTCGGCGAAGCCGACTCGATTGCGCGAGGCCTCATCGGCATCGGGCTCGAGCCCGGCGACCACCTGGCAATCCTGGCCCCCACCTCCTACGAGTGGGCGCTCATCGACGTGGCCGCACTATCCTGCGGCGCCATCACCGTGCCGATCTACGAGACAGACTCCGCGTCGCAGATCGCGCACATCCTGACCGACGCCGACGTGCGCATCGTCATCACGGCCACCACGCAGCAGGCCGAGCTGGTCGAGTCCGTGCGTACCGACGGCGTGCGCCATATCCTCTCCCTGGACCGCGGCGCCGAGCGCGTCCTGACCGGCGCCGCACAGGGCGTCACGGTCGAACAGGTGCGAGAGCGCACGGATGCCGTCAAGCTGAGCGACGAGGCAACGGTCATCTACACCTCCGGCACGACCGGCATGCCCAAGGGCGTCGTGCTTACGCACGGCAACTTCATTTCGCCGATGCTGCAGGCCTACGACTTCCTGCCGGTGCTCATCAACGATCCGAAGTCTCGCTCCCTCCTCTTCCTGCCGGTCGCCCATGTGCTCGCGCGTTTCGTCATGTACTGCCTGCTCGCAGGCCAGGGCGTCACCGCGTTCTCCCCCGACACGCGCAACCTGGTCAACGACATCGCGACCTTCAAGCCGACGATGCTCCTCGTTGTCCCGCGCGTCATGGAGAAGGTCTACAACGCCGCAGCGGCGAAGGCCGGCGGCGGCATGAAGGGCCGCATGTTCGCTTGGGCCGCCAAGCAGGCGCGCGCCCTGTCCAAGGCCACCGCCTACGTGGACTCTCCCCTGCCCGAGTCCGCCGTCGCAGGTCCCGGCCCGGACACGACGCCCATTCCCGACGCATCGGCGATGCCTTCACCCGGTCCGTCGACCGCACTCAAGCTGCGCGGCCGCGTGGCCGACGCGCTCGTTTTGTCGAAGGTCCGCGCGATCCTGGGTCCGAACCTGCACACGATCATCTCGGGCGGTGCTCCCCTGGCCCCCGACCTGGCGAACTTCTATCGCGGCCTGGGCATCACGCTGCTGCAGGGCTACGGCCTGTCCGAGACAACCGGCCCGATCTCCGTGGAGACGCCGCAGGACTTCCCGCCGGACTCTGTGGGCTTCCCCTGGCCCGGGAACCGCATGAAGATCGCTCCCGACGGCGAGCTTCTCGTCCAGGGTATCTCCGTGTCGAAGGGCTACCACAACCTTCCCGAGGCCACGGCTGAGGCTTACGTCGACGGCTGGTTCAAGACCGGCGACCTCGCCTCCATTGACGATCGCGGCCACCTGCGGATCACGGGCCGCAAGAAGGAACTCATCGTCACCGCGGGCGGCAAGAACGTCTCCCCTGAGATCCTCGAAGAGTCCCTGTCGACGCACCCGCTCATCGCGAACATCATCGTCGTTGGCGACAACCGTCCATACATCGGCGCGCTCATCGCCCTTGACACGGAGATGCTGCCCGAGTGGCTGGCCACCCACGGTCTGCCCGTCGTGGACGCGGCGCAGGCCGCGAACCTGCCCGAGGTGCGCGACTCGCTCGAGAAGGCGATCGCCCGCGCCAACAAGGCGGTCTCTCGCGCCGAGTCGATCCGCCGCTACCGCATCGTCAACGCGGCGTTCACGGTGGAAAACGGCTACATGACGCCCTCCCTCAAGCTCAAGCGCCGCCGCGTCCTGGCAGACTACGCCGACGAGGTCGACGCCCTGTACGCATCGGGCGAGGCAGCGAAGAACCAGGAGTAACCCGGCCACCCGCGCGGACTCTCCATAGACACGAAGCGGCCCCGGCCTCGTTCATCGACGAGGTCGGGGCCACTTCGTGCGTTCATGCCTCCTAATCCCGGCTATTGCGACCGGCGACGAACGCGCAGAAGAGAGCGAGGAGGACGGCGACGCCCGCGACGGGCAGCGGAATCCAGTACGCCAGACGGTAGGCAAACTCCATGATGCCGGCGATCGCCATCGCGACCACCAGGAACAGGTGGAAGGCCCGCGACCACAGGAATCCACTCGATCCACCG
Organism: Schaalia odontolytica; assembly: GCA_958415245.1. Taxonomy (GTDB): domain Bacteria; phylum Actinomycetota; class Actinomycetes; order Actinomycetales; family Actinomycetaceae; genus Pauljensenia; species Pauljensenia odontolytica_D. Next base: position 15,678 of record CATYYP010000002.1, read on the forward strand.
CTCCACAGAGACACGAGCGTCATCAGCAAGAAGACGAACGCGACCGTATAGAGCGCGCCCACCATGCCCATCAGCCACGTGTGCCGGGCCTCGGCCTGCACGAGGACGCACAAGCTCAGGTTTCCGATGCCCGCCACGAAGCCGCAGCTCAGGCCGAAGACCCGCGATCGTCCGACGCCGCGTGCCATGAGCGCGGAGATCGTGAGCGCGGCTGCGACGCCCATGAGCGCAATGACGATCAGGTGGACCCATGCTGGCCAGTAGTACATGTGGCCGAAATATCGGTAACCAGGAAGCATAAGGCCCATCCTAACCGTTCACGCTACTGGGCAGCTGCGTCGCGCGCGGCCTCCTTCTCGAGAACTTCGGCGAGGTACTGGCCGGTGAAGGATTCCTCGACCGTTGCGACCTCTTCGGGCGTGCCCTGCGCAACGACCGTGCCGCCTCCAGCGCCACCTTCGGGACCCATGTCGATGATCCAGTCGGCGCTCTTGATGACGTCCAGGTTGTGCTCGATGACGATGACGGTGTTGCCCTTGTCAGCGAGCGACTGGAGCACCAGGAGGAGCTTGCGGATGTCTTCGGAGTGCAGGCCGGTCGTGGGCTCGTCGAGCACGTACACCGTGCGGCCGGTCGAGCGTCGCTGCAGCTCGGAGGCCAGCTTCACGCGCTGAGCCTCACCGCCCGACAGGGTCGTCGCGCTCTGGCCGAGGCGCACGTAGCCCAGGCCCACCTCGACGAGCGTGTTGAGATGGCGGGCGATGCGCGAGATCGGTGCGAAGAACTGCGCGGCCTCCGCGATCGGCATGTCGAGGACGTCCGCGACGGTCTTGCCCTTGTACTCGACCTCGAGGGTCTCGCGGTTGTAGCGGGCGCCGTGGCAGACCTCGCAGGGCACGTACACGTCGGGCAGGAAGTTCATCTCGATCTTCAGGGTGCCGTCGCCCTTGCAGGACTCGCAGCGCCCACCCTTGACGTTGAAGGAGAAGCGTCCCGGACCGTAGCCGCGCACCTTCGCCTCCTGCGTCTCAGCGAAAAGCTTGCGGATCTGATCCCACACACCCGTGTACGTCGCCGGATTCGAGCGCGGCGTCCGACCAATCGGGCTCTGGTCCACGTGCACGACCTTGTCGAGCTGCTCGATGCCCGTGATCGTACGGTGACGGCCGGGCACCATGCGCGCGCCGTTGAGGCGCGAGGCCAGGGTGCGATACAGGATGCCGTTGACGAGCGTCGACTTACCGGAACCAGACACGCCGGTGACGGCAGTGAGCACGCCGAGCGGGAAGGACACGTCAACGTTCTTCAGGTTGTTTTCGCGCGCGCCCTTGACGGTCACGACGCGCTTCTTGTCGATCGGGCGGCGGGTCGGAGGCAGGACGATGCGGCGCTTGCCCGACAGGTACTGGCCGGTCAGCGACTTGCTGTTTTTGAGCAGCTCCGAGAGCGGGCCCGAGTGCACAACCCAGCCGCCGGTCTCACCGGCGCCCGGACCAATGTCGACAATCCAGTCGGCGGCCTCCATCGTCTCCTCGTCGTGCTCGACGACGATGAGCGTGTTGCCCAGGTCGCGCAGGCGCTCGAGGGTGGCGATGAGCTTGCGGTTGTCGCGCTGGTGCAGGCCGATCGACGGCTCGTCGAGGACGTAGAGGACACCGACGAGGCCAGAGCCGATCTGCGTGGCCAGGCGGATACGCTGAGCCTCGCCGCCCGAGAGAGTACCCGCTCCGCGCGACAGCGTCAGGTAGGTAAGTCCAACGTCGACGAGGAAGGCCAGGCGGGCCTCGATCTCGGTGAGAATCGGCGCGGCAATCGAACGGGCACGCTGCTCGAGCTCGACGTCCGCGAGGAACGCGCGAGCGTCCGCGATCGACATGTCAGACAGCTCCGCGATCGACTTGTCGCCGATGCGCACGGCGAGAACCTCGGGCTTGAGACGCGCACCGTGGCACGTCGGGCACGGGATCTCGCGCATGTAGGAGTCGAGCTTCTCCGAGACGGCCGCGGACTCGGTTTCCTCGCGCTTGCGCTCGATGTACTTGACGGCGCCCTCGAAGCCCGTCGTATAGGAGCGCTCGCGACCCCAGCGGTTACGGAACTTGACCGTGACCTCGTAGTCCTTGCCGTACAGGACCGCGTCCTTAACCTTCTTGGGCAGAGACTTCCACGGGGTGCCCATCGCGAAGCCCAGTTCCTTGGACAGGGATTCGAGGAGCTTCTTGTGGTACTTGAAGTTCGAGTTCCAGGGGATGACTGCGCCGTCGGCGAGGGAGAGTTCCTCGTCGGGGACGACCAGTTCCGGGTCGACCTCGAGGCGGAAGCCAAGGCCCGTGCAGTCGGGGCAGGCACCGTAGGGTGCGTTGAAGGAGAAGGTGCGCGGCTCGATCTCGTCGAGCATCAGCGGGTGGTCGTTGGGGCACGCGCGCTTCTCGGAGAAGCGGCGGCGACGCTCGGGATCGTCGGCATCAAGGTCGACGCAGTCGATGACGACGAGTCCATCCGACAGGCGCAGGGCGGTCTCGACGGAATCGGTGAGGCGCTGTCGCATGCCTTCGCGCACAACGAGACGGTCGACGACAACCTCGATCGTGTGCTTGAGCTTCTTCTCCAGCTTGGGTGCGTTCTCGAGGCGAACCATCTCATCGTCGATAATCGCGCGCGTGTAGCCCTCGGAACGCAGCTCGTCGATGAGGTCCTGGTACTCGCCCTTACGGCCGCGCACGACCGGGGAGAGCACCTGGAATCGCGTGCCCTCATCCATCGTGCGCACACGGTCGACGATCTGCTGGGGTGTCTGCGCCTGAATGCGGGCGCCACACTCGGGGCAGTGCGCCACGCCCGCACGGGCGTAGAGCAGACGCAGGTAGTCGTGGATCTCCGTGATCGTGCCGACGGTTGAGCGCGGGTTGCGCGAGGTCGACTTCTGGTCAATGGAGACGGCGGGCGACAGGCCTTCGATGAAGTCCACGTCGGGCTTGTCCATCTGTCCGAGGAACTGGCGCGCATACGAGGACAGTGACTCCACGTAGCGGCGCTGTCCCTCGGCGAAGATCGTGTCGAAGGCGAGGGAGGACTTACCAGATCCGGACAGGCCGGTGAAGACGATCATGGAGTCTCGGGGCAGCTCGAGGTTCACGTCCTTGAGGTTGTGTTCGCGGGCACCCTGGATGATTAGCTTGTCATGCACCATTCGATACTATCCGCCATCTAGGCAAATGCCGGGATCAGGGCTAGTGTTATGCGTATGGCTTACTATGCAGTTGAATACGTCTACAACCCGTCGATGACCGAGACCATGGACGAGGTTCGCCCGACGCACCGTGCGTTCCTGTCCGGCCTGCTCGAGCAGGGGATCAACATCGCATCCGGCCCCCTCGTCGGCGAGATTCCCGGCGCCCTGATCCTGATCAACGCCGAGAGCCAGGCAGACGTCGAGCGCATCCTCAACGAGGATCCCTTCTACGTCGCCGAGGTCATTCAGGCGCGCCTGATCCGCGAGTGGAACCCTGTCATCCGGGCGTTCTGATCGCAGCAAGCGAACGAGGCCGGGGCCGGGTTCACACCCGACACCGGCCTCGACTCGTATCGAGCGCTCTCACCCTTCCAAGGAGCGGGCGAACTGGCGAGCGTAGAAGATGCGCTGAGCAACCTCGATAAGGAGGGCCGCGCAGGCACCGACGCACGCGATGACGAGCCACTCGTATCCGCTCGGCGCGACCATCGAGAAGAAGTGACGCACGGGCGGAATGAGCACGCCACCCACGGTCGCGGAAATGACGCTCACGAGGAGCACCCACTTCCAGGTCGAGAGCGGGCGCGACGTAATGACGAGCAGCCAGATGGCGCCCAGCATGAGGGAGAGAATCGCGGCCGTGGACTCGCGCGCCTGCGGCGGGCCATCAACGATACCGAAGGCCGTGAGGGCGGCCGCCGCCAGGATGATACCCGTGGGCATCGCGAGCGACAGCGTGCGCTTCAGGAATCCGGGCACGTAGCGGCGCGGGTTCGGCCACAACGCCAGGAAGAACGCGGGAATACCGATCGTCAGCGAGTCGATGTAGCTGAACTGGCGGGGCAGGAACGGATAACGCCAGCCGACCAGGGCCGTCACGATGACGAGGACGGCAGCGTAGGTGGTCTTCGCCAGGAACAGCGAGGACACGCGTTCCATGTTGGCGATGATGCGGCGGCCCTCCGAGAGGACACCCGGCAACACCGAGAACTTCGAGTCCACGAGAACGATCTGCGCGACCGCCTTCGTGGCCTGCGTGCCGTTCCCCATCGCGATACCCAGGTCGGCGTCCTTGAGCGCGAGGGCGTCGTTCACGCCGTCACCCGTCATGGCCACGCAGTGATCGCGCGCCTGGAGCGCGCCGACCATCGCTCGCTTCTGCTCGGGAGTCACGCGCCCGAACACGTCGTGGTTCTCGATCGCGTCGATGAATGCCTCTGAGGTCAGGTCTTCGGGCAGGTCACGCGCGTCCATGAGGCGCGCGGGCGTGCCATCGGGCGCGGTCAGGCCTGCCTGAGCGGCCAGCGCACCCACCGTCGTCGGGTTGTCACCCGAGATGACGCGGACGTGCACATCCTGCGAGCGGAAGTAGTCGAGTGTCTCGGCAGCGTCGGGGCGCAGGTCCTCCTCGAGGACCACGAGGGCGGCAACGCTACGGCGTGCGGGAAGCTCGTCATCGACCACAGCCTCGTCGGCGTGGACGAGGGCCACCACGCGGGAGCCTTCCTGCGCGATGCCCCGCACCTTCGCGAGGAGCTCGGCGTTGGCAGCCGAGGCCTCGTCAATGACGAACTCGGGGGCGCCGAGGATCCAGGATTCGCTCCCGCTCCCCCACGCGCTCCACTTGCGCGCCGAGGAGAAGGGGACGGACCACCCGATCCGCTCGGACGCGCCGGAGCGCTCAGATTCGCCCAAGTGCTCCCAGATAGCTTCTGCCGTCGCGTTGGTACGGTCGCTCGCGGCACTCGCCAGTGCGCGAAGCACCACAACTTCGTCACCGGAAACGACCTCGACGCCCCGCACGCGAATGCCACCGGTGGTGAGGGTGCCCGTCTTGTCGAGGCACAGGCAGTCCACGCGCGCGAGGACCTCAACGGCGGGAAGTTCCTGGACGAGCACACCGCGGCGTGCCAGCGTCGCCGATCCGATCGCGAAGTTCATGGACGTCAGGAGCACCAGGCCCTGCGGGATCATGCCGATCACCGAGGCGACAGAGAGCACGAGGGCCTCGCGCCAGTCTCCCCCGTGACCGCCAGCAATGCGATTCTGCGAGTAGAAGGTCAGAACGACGATGGGAAGCAGCATCACGGAAACGACCTGCAGCACCCGGTTAATCGACGTCTGGATCTCCGAAACCGTACGCGTGAAGGCACGCGCCTGTTCGGACAGGCCCTGCGCGTAGACGCGCTCACCCACAGCGGTGGCCACCATGCGGCCAGCACCTGCGACGACGCTCGTGCCGGCCAACAGCTGATCGCCCTGCTTCTTCTTCACGGGGCGCGACTCGCCGGTCAGCAGCGACTCGTCGATTTCGAGGCCCGCCGAGGACAGGACCGTGCCGTCCACGCTCACCTGATCGCCGAGCGTCAGATCGATGACGTCGTCAAGCACGACGTCACGTGCGGGGACGACCGACAGGGTGCCGTCACGCAGGACGGTCGCCTGCGGAGCATCGACGATAGCGAGCGAGTCGAGGGTTCGCTTGGCACGCAGCTCAGAAAAGATGCCGATCACCGCGTTGATGATCATCACGCCGCCGAAAATGCCATCACGCAGGTCGCCGAACAGCAGCACGATCACGGACGCCGCGACGATGATCGCGTTGAACAGCGTCAGCACGTTTTCTCGAATAATCGACGTCACCGAGCGGGACGTACGATCCTTCACCTGGTTGACCGCGCCACGGGCGACGCGCTCGGCGACCTCGGCGGCGCTCAGGCCATGTTCATCGATCGTCAGGCTGTCAGCGCTCATCGGCACCCTCCTCGTCCATCGCGCTGCGCACCAGCGACGCAATCACGGTGACCACGAGAGTCACGACGATTACTCCCAGCGACACAGACACCGAAATCTCCGGCGCCCACTCGAAGCCGTGGCCCCCATTGATGAACGGTAGCGTGTTGGCGTGCAGGGCCTCAAGAATCAGCTTAATGCCGATAAAACTGAGAATGACGCCGAGGCCGTAACCCAGGTACACGAGTTTGCCGAGGAGCGCGTCCACCAGGAAGAACAGCTGTCGCAGCCCCATGAGTGCAAACACGTTGCACGCAAAAACCAGGAATGCCTGCGAGGTGATACCGAAGATCGCGGGAATCGAGTCGAAGGCAAACATGAGGTCGGCGGAGCCCAGCGCCAGCACGACGACGAACAGCGGAGTGAGGTACGTACGTCCGCCGTGACGGTAGAGCATACGGTCGCCAATGAAGCCGTCCGTGATGGGAAGGACACGGCGCACGACTCGGATGAACGCGTTCTCCTCGTACTCCTCGTCGTCGCCGCCACCGGTCGCGGTCTCCTTGATCTGCGAGAAAGCAGTCCACAGCAGCCACACACCGAAAATGAAGAACACCCAGGAGAAGCGCGCCACCAGCGCGGCACCCAGCAGAATGAACACGAGGCGCAGAAGCAGCGCGATGACGATGCCGAAGAGCAGCGCCTTCTGCTGGTTCTCTCGCGGCACCCGGAATGCTTTCAGGATCAGGATGAACACGAAAAGGTTGTCCACTGAGAGCGACCATTCCATCGCCCATCCCGCGTAGAACTCCTGGGCGTACAGCCACCCGTTCGTCAGCCAAATTCCGACGCCGAAGACTGCTGCCAATCCCACGTAGAAAAGCGTCCAGCGAGCCGCCTCAGCAGCCGTCGGCGGATGGGGATTACGGGCATGCCCGAGGAAATCGAGCGCGACCAGACCAATGGCAACGAGGGCCAGAATGCCCCACGCCCACGGGTGAACAACCATAAGTACCTCTTAACTATCCGACCATGGAATTTTACCGCTGCCCCACGGTCCACTCGCGTCACGCGCGCCGTTTGCTGGAAACCGCGAGGGAAGCCACGACCGTGACCAGGATGGTAACAACAATGAAGCCCAGCGAGAACGCGATGGACGGCTCGGGGATAGCGGATACCTCGTGGCCGCCATTGATGAACGGTAGTTCGTTGGTGTGCAGCGCGTGGTTGATCAGCTTGAAGCCGATGAAGCCCAGAATCGCGGCAAGGCCGTAGTGGAGGAACACGATGCGGTCGAGCAGGCCATCGATGAGGAAGTAGAGCTGGCGCAGGCCGAGCAGCGAAAACGCGTTAGCAGCGAACACCAGGTACGCCTCGGAGGTCAGCGAGTAGATCGCGGGGATCGAGTCGACGGCAAACATGACGTCGGCGGTGCCGATCGCGATGACGCACAGCAGCATCGGCGTGATGTAGGTGCGGCCGCCGTGACGGTAGAGCATACGCGAACCGATAAAGCCGTCGGTGACGGGCACGACCTTCGACACCCAGCGCACGATTGACGGCGGCCGGTACTCCTCGTCGTCGTCATCGCTAGCCCCTTCACGCACCTGGCTGATCGCGGTCCACAGCAGCCACGCGCCGAACAGGTAGAAGACCCACGAGAAGTTTTCGATGAGCGCGGCGCCCGCCAGAATGAAGATGAGGCGCAGAACCAGGGCGATGATGATGCCGGCGAGCAGCACCTCCTGCTGGTTTTTCCTGGGCACGCGGAAGGTGGACAGGATGATGACGAACACGAACAGGTTGTCAATACTCAGCGCTTTTTCGGTGATGTAACCGCCGAGGTATTCCTGGCCGTATTGGGGTCCCCAGACCGCCCAGACGATGGCGCCGAAAATAAGGGCGATCACGATGTAGGCGACGGACCACCAGGTCGCTTCCTTGAGCGTGGGTTCGTGGGGTGTGCGGACGTGGCCGACGATGTCGACGACGATCATGGTCAGGATGATGCCAGCCAGGACGATCCAGGCAAGGGCG
>CATYYP010000003.1 GCA_958415245.1 Schaalia odontolytica
CCCCCATTTGGGGTGTGCGGGGGTTTGTGGGGGCGTCAAAACCACCCCGGCCAGCCCCGCGGGGGGGGGGGGCGGCCCGGACGACGGCGGCCTCACGGCTGAAAGCCGCGAGGTTGCTGCAGCGCAACAGAATCAGACGGTGAGCATGACCTTCGTGGCGCGACGCTCATCCATCGCGGCGTAGCCCTCGGCGGCCTGCTCGAGCGGCAGGACCAGGTCGAAGACGGCGCCCGGGTTGATCTCGCCGCGGTAGATCAGGTCGATCATCGTGGGTAGGTACTTGCGTACGGCCGCGGGGCCGCCGAACATATGGACCTCTGCGCCAAACATACGGCCCATGTCCAGGGAGACGCCGTGAGGAACGCCCACAAAGGACAGGTGGCCGCCGGGACGCACGCAACCGAGCGCCTGATCGAACGACGCCTCGTTGCCCACCGCCTCGACGACGCCGTCGGCGCCCAGGCCGTCGGTCAGTTCCTTGATGCGGGCGATGCCCTCCTCGCCGCGCTCTTCGACGATGTCGGTCGCGCCGAACTGGCGGGCCAGAGCCTGGCGGTCCGCGTGGCGCGACATTGCGATGATGCGGGATGCGCCGAGCTGCTTGGCGCCGATGATCGCGCCCAGGCCCACGGCTCCGTCGCCCACGACGACGATGGTCTTCCCGGGGGCGGCCCCGGCCTCGTCGGCGGCGAACCAGCCGGTGCCGAGGACGTCGGAGGCGGCCAGGAGCGAGGGGAGCTGCTCGGGCGTGGGGGCAGCAGGGGTCTTCACCAGGGTGCCGTCAGCGAGGGCGATGCGGGCGTACTCGGCCTGGGTGCCGCCGACGCGCATACCGACGAAGGCATCGCCCTGGGCGGCTGCGGTCGTGCAGCGCGAGGGGTAGCCGGAGCGGCAGGTCGCGCACTCGCCGCAGGAGATACAGAACGAACCCACGACGAAATCGCCGGGCTTGACGGTCGTGACGGCCTCGCCCACCTCGACGACGGTTCCGACGTACTCGTGGCCCATGCGCTGCTCGTGGACCGGCTCCGATCCGCGGTAGGGCCACAGGTCCGAGCCGCAGATGCAGGTGGCCGCCAGCTTGATGATGGCGTCCGTGGGCTCCAGGATGGTCGGCATCGGCATCTCTTCGACGGTGACGTTGCCGGGTTCGTGCATGACGACGGCGCGCATGATTCTCCTCGTGATCGGTGCTGTGGTCGTGGGGCAACGGTAGCCCCTGAGTTCATGTGCTCGTCAGCGCTGGCCGCTGTCTCGTTTCTCTCAACGACGAGGCAGGGGCCGCGTCATGCCGTTCGCGGTCGGTTTTTCGAGGGGCGAACACCGGGCAAATCGGGGTAGGGTTGCGCCATGTCAGTCGAGTTCGTTTCCGCCTCTCAGGCGGCAGATGCGGTTGCGTGTGACGCGCCGCTGCGGCTCGTCGACACCTTCGGGCGCGTGGCCCGTGACTTGCGTGTGTCGCTCACCGACCGCTGCAATCTGCGCTGTTCCTACTGCATGCCCCCCGAAGGCCTGGACTGGCTGCCCACCGAGGAAACCCTGACGGACGACGAGGTCGTGCGCCTCGTGCGCGTTGGCGTCGAGCGGCTCGGGATCCGCCAGGTCCGCTTCACCGGCGGGGAACCCCTCCTGCGCCGAGGCCTCGAGGGGATCATCGAAGCGTGCTCCCATATGCGCACCGACGAGGGAAACCCCCTCGACCTGGCCCTCACGACGAACGCGCTTGGCCTGGCCAAGCGGGCCCAGGGCCTGAAGGACGCGGGCCTGAACCGCGTCAACATTTCGCTTGATTCTCTGGACCCTGAGCACTTCGCGGCGATCACCCGCCGCGACCGCCTCGGCGACGTCCTGGAGGGCATCGAGGCCGCCGCCCGCGCGGGGCTGAGCCCCATCAAGGTCAACGCCCTCGTGCTGCGTGGCATGAACGAGGCCGACCTGCCCGACCTGGTCGACTACTGCCTGGACCGGGGCATCGAGCTGCGCGTCATCGAGCAGATGCCGATCGGCCCGCCGGACACGTGGGATCGTCAGAACATCATGACGGCCGACGAGATCCTGCACATCATGAGCACCCGCCACACGCTGACCCCCGCGCCCCGCGAGGATCCGCATTCGCCTGCGGGACGCTGGATCGTGGACGGTGACCCGACGAAGCGGCTCGGAGTCATCGCCTCCGTGTCCGACCCCTTCTGCAGCGCGTGCGATCGCACCCGCCTGACCTCGGACGGCATGGTGCGATCCTGCCTGTTTTCGACCGAAGAGACCTCGCTGCGCGACCTGCTGCGCGGCGGCGGGGACGACGCTCAGATTGCCGCCCGGTGGGCCGATGCGATGTGGGCCAAGCCGGCGGCGCACGGGCTCAATATCGACACCTTTGCTCGCGCGTCGCGCACCATGAGCCGTATTGGCGGGTAACTCCCACTAATTTCGTGACACCGATGTTTTCTAACAGCGGTCAATTGCTTGTTTGTTCACGGGAGGAATGTCCCTGACGGGGGGACTTTTCATAGCGTTTACAAGGGTGATGCACGTCCCAATGGGTTCGTGTGGGTTACGTCATTTCAATTGGTAGCCTCCGTGTTAAAGAATGTCCGGCGCATGCCCGCGGTCGGACGTCCCTTTCGACCCGAGGAGAGCCATGAGCGCGACCGAACCCGCGGCCAAGAAGAGCCGCTACCTGCTCACTGACTGGAACCCCAACGATGAGTCCAAGTGGGACTCGAAGCTCGCGTGGCGCACGCTGTGGATCACGACCTACTCGCTGATCCTGGCCTTCTGCGTGTGGTTCCTGCCCAGCGCGATCGCGCCCAAGCTGACGCTTCTCGGCTTCAACCTGGACAAGTCGCAGCTCTACTGGCTGACCGCCCTGCCGGGCCTGGCAGCCGGCATTCTGCGCTTCATCTACATGTTCCTGCCCCCGCTCATCGGCACCCGCAAGCTCGTGGGTATCACCTCCCTGCTGTGCATCATCCCCATGGCCGGCTGGTTCTACGTCGTCCAGGACAACACGACCCCCTACTGGGTCCTGCTGACCCTGGCCTTCATGTGTGGCATCGGCGGCGGCTCGTTCTCCGGCTACATGGCCTCCACCGGCTACTTCTTCCCCAAGCGTCTGTCCGGCACAGCGCTCGGCCTGCAGGGCGGCATCGGCAACCTCGGCATGTCTGTCATCCAGCTGGTCGGCCCCATCCTCATGGGCTTCGGACTGTTCGGCATGACCTGGCTGGCCCCGCAGACGCAGGCCGCTGGCGACCACGCGGGTGAGCACATCTGGGTCTACAACGCCGCAGCATTCTTCATTCCGTGGTGCCTCGTCGCCGCGATCCTCGCCTTCATCTGGCTGCGCGACGTGCCCGTCAAGGCCAACATCAAGCAGCAGCTGGACATCTTCTCCAACCCCAACACCTGGTACATGACCATCCTCTACGTCATGACCTTCGGCCTGTTCTCCGGTTTCTCCGCCGTCTTCGGCCTGCTCATCAACAACCAGTTCGGCCGCGAGTCCTCCCTCGCCCTGCCGGTCCTGGGCGCGACCTTCGCCTTCCTCGGCCCCCTCATCGGCTCGATCATCCGCATGTCCTGGGGCATCTTCTGTGACCGCATGGGCGGCGCCATCTGGACCTTCATCTCCGGTGTCGGCATGGCCATTACCCTGGCTGGCATCGCCTGGGTCTTGTACAACCCCACCGGTTGGAACGACTTCTACATCTTCATGGCGCTCATGCTCACCATGTTCCTGTTCTCCGGCTTCGGTAACGCCGGTACCTTCAAGCAGATGCCGATGATCATGCCGGCCCGCCAGGCCGGCGGCGCCATCGGCTTCACCTCCGCCATCGCATCCCTCGGCCCCTTCCTCGTCGGCGTCGCCCTCTCCGCGGTTGGCACCGGCGGCGCGTGGGCCTTCTTCCTGGGATGCGCTATCTTCTGCGCCCTGTGCTCGGTCCTGTGCTGGATCATGTACGCGCGCAAGAACGCCCCGTTCCCCGGCTGATCCACCCGGCACTGCGTGGTGCCGACGGACCTGCCACTGCCTCGTCAATCGACTCTTAGGAGCACCCCATGACGAATCTCGAATCCGATATGACCTTCCCGACCTACGGCGGTGAGGTCAAGCCCGCGACCGGCGCGACCCTGTTTGCGCTCGGCTCGTGGCTGCGTCGCGGCAAGGCGTCCGCCGACGCGCGCCAGCTCTTCCTTGAGGGCGGCCGCGACGGCGACTCCTTCTACCGCGACCGCTGGAGCTACGACAAGATCGTGCGCTCCACCCATGGCGTGAACTGCACGGGCTCGTGCTCGTGGAAGATCTTCGTCAAGGACGGCGTCATCACCTGGGAAACCCAGCAGACTGACTACCCGTCGACCGGCGCTGACATGCCCGAGTACGAGCCCCGCGGCTGCCCGCGTGGCGCGGCGTTCTCGTGGTACGAGTACTCGCCGACCCGTATTAAGTACCCCTACGTGCGCGGTGTCCTGCTCGACATGTTCCGCGAGGCCAAGAAGCGCCTCGGGGATCCCGTCGACGCGTGGGCCGCGGTCGTCGAGGACCCGGAGAAGGCTCGCGCCTACAAGACGCAGCGTGGCCGCGGCGGCATGGTCCGCGTGTCGTGGGAAGAGGCGATGGAGATCGTCGCCGCCGCCTACGTGCACACGATCAAGCAGTACGGCCCTGACCGCATCGCCGGCTTCTCGGTCATCCCCGCTATGTCGATGATCTCCTACGGTGCGGGCGCACGCTTCCACGAGCTCATCGGCGCCACCATGCTGTCCTTCTACGACTGGTACGCGGACCTGCCCCCGGCCTCGCCGCAGGTGTTCGGCGATCAGACCGACGTGCCCGAGGCCGGCGACTGGTTCAACTCGCAGTACCTCATCATGTGGGGCACGAACCTGCCGCTGACCCGTACCCCCGACGCCCACTTCATGGCCGAGGCCCGCTACCACGGCCAGAAGGTCATCGTCGTGTCCCCGGACTTCGCGGACAACACGAAGTTCGCGGACGACTGGTTGCGCGTCCAGCCCGGCACGGACGGCGCCCTGGCCCAGGCCATGGGTCACGTCATCCTCAAGGAATTCCACGTCGGCAAGCGCGAGCCCATGTTCCTGGACTACATGAAGCGCTTCACCGACGCCCCGTTCCTGGTGGAGATCAACGAGGTCGGCGAGGGTGCCCACGAGGGCATCGACCCGACGACCCTGGTCCCCGGCAAGTTCCTGACGGCCGCCAAGATGCCCGCGGGCACGACCGAGCGCACCGAGAACAACCAGTTCCGTCCCCTCGTCATCGAGGCCGATGGCACGGTCAAGGATCCGGGCGGCACGCTCGCCGATCGCTTCGGCGAGGAGGGCGCTGGCCACTGGAACCTCAACCTGGACGGCGTCGAGCCCGTCATGTCCATCATGGACACGGACGAGTGGGAAGCCGTTGAGATCGCCCTGCCGCGCTTCGACCTGCCCGCGGCCTCCGGCCAGGCTTCGGTCGGCGGCGGCTACGTCAAGCGTGGCGTGCCCGCGCGCCGCGTCAACGGCCGCCTCGTGACGACCGTGTTCGACATTCTGCTCGCCCAGTACGCCGTCGAGCGTGAGGGCCTGCCGGGCCAGTGGCCCACCGACTACATGGACGCCTCCACGCCGGGCACCCCCGCGTGGCAGGAGGAGTTCACGTCGGTTCCCGCCGGAGCCGCCATCAAGATCGGCCGCGAGTTCGCGCAGAACGCGGTCGAGACCGAGGGTCGTTCTATGATCCTCATGGGCGCTGGCACGAACCACTACTACCACTCCGACGAGATGTACCGTACGTTCCTGGCGCTCACGGAAATGTGTGGCACCCAGGGCCGCAACGGTGGCGGCTGGGCCCACTACGTGGGTCAGGAGAAGGTCCGCCCGATCATGGGTTGGGGCTCCTTCACCTTCGCTCTGGACTGGGCGCGCCCGCCGCGCCAGATGATCTCCACCGGCTGGTACTACATGACCACCGACCAGTGGCGCTACGACGGGGCCCCGGCCTCGGCTATGGCGAACCCGATCAAGTCCTCGCACCTGGACGGCAAGCAGCTGGTCGACACCCTCGTTGAGTCGGTTCAGCGCGGCTGGATGCCCTGCTACCCGACGTTCTCCAAGGGCTCGACCCAGCTGGGTCGCGAGGCTGCCGAGGCCGGCATGGCCCCTGCGGAATACGTGTCCCAGGAGCTGCGCGAGGGTCGCCTGCAGTTCGCGATCGAGGACCCGGACGCCCACCACAACGTCCCGAAGATCCTCGCGAACTGGCGTACGAACCTGCTCGGCTCGTCCGCGAAGGGCACCGAGTTCTTCCTGCGTCACATGCTGGGCACCGGCAACGAGGTCAACGCCGAGGAGCTGGAAGAGGGCAACCGCCCCGCGTCCGTCAACTGGCGTGAGGCTCACCCCGGCAAGCTCGACCTCATGTGGGTTGCGGACTTCCGTAACACCTCGACGACGCTGCACTCCGACGTCGTGCTGCCCGCCGCCACGTGGTACGAGAAGCACGACCTGTCCTCCACGGACATGCACCCCTTCATGCACTGCTTCGACGAGGCCGTGAACCCGCCGTGGGAGGCACGTACCGACTTCGAGGTGTTCCAGACCCTGGCCCGCCTCGTCGGCCGCATGGCCCCCGGCCACCTGGACACCCAGACGGACGTCGTCGCGGTTCCGCTGGGGCACGACTCCCCGGACGCCATGACCATGGCGGACGGCGTCGTTCCCGAGCAGACGTGGACGCCCGGCAAGACCATGCCGAAGCTGGTCCCGATCGAGCGTGACTACACGCAGGTCGGCTACAAGTTCGACCGCATGGGACCGCTCCTGCCCAAGGCCGGCCTGGCCTCGAAGGGCGTGGCGTACAACGTGCAGGAGGCGTACGAGCAGCTCGGCGACCTCAACGGTCGCGCCCCCATGGACGGCAACGCCGGCGAGGGCATGCCGCTGTGCGACACCGCCATCAAGGCGGCGAACATGGCGCTGCGCTTCTCGGGCACCACGAACGGCTCGCTGGCCGTTCAGGGCTTCCGCACGCTGGAAAAGCGCGTCGGCAACGAGATGGCGTTCCTGGCCGAAGGTGACGAAGAAAAGAAGATCACCTACCAGGACACCGTCCTGCAGCCGCGCAGCGTCATCACCAGCCCCGAGTGGTCGGGTTCCGAGCACGGCGGTCGCCGCTACAGCGCCTTCGTGCAGAACGTCGAGTGCCGCAAGCCGTGGCACACGCTCACGGGCCGCCCGCAGTTCTACGTCGACCACGACTGGATGATGGACATGGGCGAGTCCCTGCCGATCTTCCGTCCGCCGCTCGACCTGGCGCACATCTACGGTGAGCGCCCCGTCGGCGACCACCGTCCCGGTCAGCCGGGAAAGGCCGAGGTCGCGGTGCGATACCTGACGATCCACAACAAGTGGGCCATCCACTCCCAGTACTACGACAACCCGTACATGCTGACGCTGGGTCGTGGTGGCCAGACGGTGTGGATGAGCCCGCAGGACGCCGAGAAGATCGGCGTGCGCGACAACGAGTGGATCGAGGCGAAGAACCGTAACGGCACCGTGTCGGCTCGCGCTGTTGTCTCCCACCGTATCCCGGAGGGCACGGTGTTCATGCACCACGCTCAGGATCGCCAGATCAACACCCCGCTGAATGAGGGGTCCGGCAAGCGCGGCGGTACGCACAACTCGCTGACCCGAATCTTCATTAAGCCGACCCACTTGGCCGGCGGATACGCGCAGTTCGCCTACGCGTTCAACTACTACGGTCCCACCGGCAATAACCGCGACGAGGTCACGGTTATCCGCCGCCGCTCCCAGGAGGTGCAGTTCTGATGAAGGTCATGGCTCAGATCGCGATGGTGATGAACCTCGACAAGTGCATCGGCTGCCACACTTGTTCGGTCACCTGTAAGCAGGTGTGGACGAACCGCGAGGGCACCGAGTACATCTGGTTCAACAACGTCGAAACCCGTCCCGGCGTGGGCTACCCCCGCGGCTGGGAGGACCAGAAGAAGTGGAAGGGCGGCTGGAAGCGTACCGCCACGGGCCGCCTCGTTCCCCGTCAGGGCGGACGCGTCGCCTCGCTCGCGAAGATCTTCGCGAACCCGACGCAGCCGACCATGAAGGACTACTACGAGCCGTGGACGTACGAGTACGACAAGCTGCTCCAGGCGCCCGCGAACTCCCGCGCGATCCCGACGGCCCGCGCGAAGTCCAAGATCACGGGCGAGCACATCGACAAGCCCGAGTGGGGCCCGAACTGGGACGATGACCTCGGTGGCTCCATGGAGACCCTGGATCAGGACCCCGTCCTGCACCAGATGAACCTCCAGGTCGCCAAGACCATCGAGGACGCGTACATGTTCTACCTGCCTCGCATCTGCGAGCACTGCCTGAACCCGACCTGCGTGTCGGCGTGCCCCTCGGGCGCGATGTACAAGCGCTCCGAGGACGGCATCGTCCTGGTCGACCAGGATCAGTGCCGCGGCTGGCGCATGTGCGTCTCCGCATGCCCCTACAAGAAGGTCTACTTCAACCACAACACGGGCAAGGCCGAGAAGTGCACGCTGTGCTACCCGCGCCTCGAGGTCGGCCAGCCGACGATCTGCTCGGAGACCTGCGTGGGGCGCCTGCGCTACCTGGGCGTGCTGCTCTACGACGCGGACCGCGTCACCTGGGCCGCGTCCCAGGAGGACGAGCGTGACCTCTACCGCGCCCAGCGCGAGATCCTGCTCGACCCGAACGACCCGCAGGTGGTCGCCCAGGCTCAGGCCAACGGTGTTCCGCACTCGTGGATCACGGCTGCCCAGCAGTCCCCGATCTGGAAGCTCATCACCGAGTACGAGGTCGCCCTGCCGCTGCACCCCGAGTTCCGCACCCTGCCGATGGTCTGGTACGTGCCGCCGCTGTCCCCGGTCGTCGATCAGGTGACCGCGTCCGGCAGCGACGGCGAGGACCACAAGGTCCTGCTGTCCGCCATCTCGCAGATGCGTATCCCGCTGGAGTACCTGGCCGGCCTGTTCACGGCCGGAGACACGGCTCCCGTGGAGCTGGCGCTGCGTCGTCTCGCTGCGATGCGCTCCTACATGCGCGACGTGTTCGTTGACAACCCGACGAACGAGGAGATCCCGGCCTCCGTGGGTATGACCCCGGAGAAGGTCAAGGAGATGTACCGACTGCTGTCGATCGCCAAGTACGACGACCGCTTCGTCATCCCGACCGCCCACCCCGAGATGCCGCGCGGCATCAAGGAGCTCGAGGGCTGCCCGGTGTCCTACGACGTCGAGGCCTTCCACGGCCTGGCCCCCGCCACGTCGAACCGCCCGATGGGTGGCTCGTCGCCGGAGGGACGCCAGATGCTCCCCCTTGAGGTCGTTCGATGAGTACTTTCGTCGGCATTCCGCGTATTCCTACGGCCGCTCCGGAAACGGAGATGGATCCGCAGGACGCGCGCGGTGTGCGCATGGCGGTCTCGGTCCTCCTGGACTACCCGGGGGATGACTTCGAGACCAAGCTGGACGCGGTCGAGGAGGCTCTGGCGGACCTGCCGGAGCCGGCCTCGGCGTCCCTGGCCACGTTCGTGAGCTACGCTCGCGCCGCTGGCCTGCGCGCCATGCAGACCACTTACGTGGAGACGTTCGACCAGCGCCGACGCTGCGCGCTCGGCCTGACGTACTACACGCACGGCGACACTCGCGGACGCGGCCAGGCCATCTTGGCCTTCAAGGAGGTCCTGCGCCGCGCCGGTTTCGAGATGGAACGCGAGGAGCTGCCCGATCACCTGCCGGTGGTCCTGGAGTTCGCCGCGTTCGATGAAACGGGCACGGCCGAGGGTCTGCTGCGCTCCAACCGCGAGGGCATCGAGGTGATCCGCACGGCTCTGCGCGCTGCGGACTCCCCGTACGCACCGCTGCTGGACGCGCTGGTCGCGACGCTGCCCGAGCCGGACGAAAAGACCATTGAGGGCTTCCGTAAGCTCATTAGCCAGGGGCCGCCCACCGAACTGGTGGGCGTGGGCGATCTGTCTGCGACGCCCTTCCCGACTTCCGATTCAACGATGGGACGGTAACGTTCATGGAATCCGCACTTTTGCATGCCGCGTCGGCATCTGCGACGCAGTCGCTGTCCTTCCTGGACATTGCCCTGTGGGTGGTCCTGCCCTACGTGTCCTTCGCGATCCTCATCGTGGGCCTCGCGTGGCGCTACAAGACGGACCAGTACGGCTGGACGTCTCGTTCCTCGCAGTGGAATGAGCCGACCATCCTGCGCCTAGCCTCGCCGCTGTTCCACTTCGGCGTCCTCTTCGTGTTCGCGGGCCACGTCATGGGCCTTGTGATCCCGAAGACGTGGACTGAGGCGGCGGGCGTGCCTCAGCACGTCTACCACCTGATGGCGACGATCCCCGGCTCGATCGCGGGTCTCATGACGGTCCTCGGCCTCGCGCTGCTGATCTACCGTCGCCTGGTGGTCAAGTCGGTGCGCGTGGCGACGACCCGCATGGACATCGTCACCTACGTGATGCTGGCGATCCCGGTGCTCCTGGGCGGGGCTGCGACCCTGCTCAACCAGGTGCTCGGCGGTCACGAGGGCTACGACTACCGCGAGACGATCTCCGTGTGGTTCCGCTCGATCTTCACGCTGCAGCCGCAGGCTCACCTGATGGTCGACGTGCCCCTCAGCTTCAAGCTGCACATCATCGCTGGTCTGCTGCTGTTCTGCATCTGGCCGTTCACCCGCCTCGTGCACGCGGTGAGCGCGCCGGTCGGCTACGTGGCGCGTCCCCCGGTGATCTACCGGTCGCGCGACGAGCGTCGCACGCACCAGATGACGCGCGGCGGCATGTCGGACTGATCGATGGCCGTGCCCGCCGCGGTCCCTCGTTCCTCGGCGAGGCTGTGGCGTGGTGATCGGCAGACGCGGGGGTGAGCGCAGGCTCGCCCCCGCGTCTTTATCGGGGGTTCCCGCGTTCTCACCTGTATGAATAGAGCGATAGACCCCGCGTAATGCGACCGACTGTTGGTATTGGCCGTGCGGGTGGCTGTCTCTGATGGGTAGAATAAAGCGCGCTTTGTTAGTAACGTAACAGCTTTAATGCCGTATGGAGATGCCTATGAAGGGTATTTCCGCTGATTATGAGGGAGAGAGGATACGTCATGAGTGATACCTCCCGTGCTCGGCCTCTGGCTGAAACGCTCGCCGCAATGGCAGCGTTGACCCCTGCACAGCACGCGCTCTTGGAACGCATCTCGCACCATGCGACGCCCGTGACCGTGGCGGAGTTGGCTCAGGAAGCTGGCTTGCACGTCTCGAGCGTGCGCGAGACCCTCGAGGGCCTGTTTGCCCTTGGCCTCGTGGAAAAGCAGCAGCTCCCCTCATCCGGCCGTGGCCGCCCCGCGCTGGGCTATTCGACGATGACCCCGGCGGACCCCTCGTTTGCGGCGCAGATGCTGCACCAGCTCACGTCGTCGCTGCTGGCCTGGCTGCGCGTTGACGCGGCCGACCCGGCGACTTCAGTGCGCGAGATCGGCGCGCGCTGGGCGGACGCCGCCCTCGAGACGATGGCGGTGCCTGATCACAGCCACAATGCGAACCGTCGCCCCGTGCGCGACACCTTCAACATCGCGTCGCACCTGGGCAAGGTGCGCCTGTTCATGAACGCCATGGGTTTTGGGTCCGTCCCGCACGACACCGATCCGATGGCCGTCGTGCTGACGGCCTGCCCGTTCACCGAGCCGGGCACCCCCGACGACCTGGCTCTCGAGCTGCGCCGCGGCATCGTCGAGCGCGTGTTCGAGCGGACGGCGACCGGCTTTGCCACCTGGTCACTGGAGAGCGATCCCGAGGATCCTCTGCGCCTGACCGTCTATATTCGACGGCTCGATGAGGCGAACCCGAAGCCGCTGTCGACGACCCTTCACTTCTTCGGTGGAGCGGCTGAGGCGGCCGGTGGGTACATGCGAGAACTGCCCTCCGATGAGACCCCCGCGACCCTGGGTGAACTCATCGATCAGCTCAGCTCAGAGAGTCCTGAGCTGGAGCGAATCCTCGCTGTGTCGAGCTACCTGGTCAACGAGCGCTCCGCTCGTCCGGACGCTGAGCTCGCGCCCGGCGCGCGCGTCGACGTGCTGCCCCCGTTTGCTGGCGGGTGAGATCTTTTAGTCATTTGTGCGGGGCGGTCAGGGTTGTAAAATAATCCTGGCCGCTCCCGCGTAAGATGAGCGGGAAGGCACTCCCGTCCCTGGAGGATTCAATGTCAGCTGAGATTGCAACCGGCATCACCGATGAGCCGCTGGATACTGGCGCGCTGATTGATAGCGCACGTCGGGATACGTGTGGTGCCGTGGCGTCCTTTATTGGGGTGGTGCGTAACCATGACGGCGGAGAGAGTGTGGACGCGATCGAGTACTCGTCGCACCCCTCGTCGCAGCAGATTCTGCGGGACATCGTGATGGAGTTCAAGGATCGTCCGGGCGTGCACCGTATCGTCGCGTGGCATCGCGTGGGGCATCTGGAGATCGGCGAGGACGCGATGGTCGTCGCTGTCGCGGCGGAGCATCGCGCGCAGGCGTTCCGCGCGGTCGAGGCCATCGTTGAGGATGTGAAGGCGAAGCTCCCGATCTGGAAGAAGCAGGAATTGACTGACGGTTCGCACAACTGGTCGGGTCTGTGAGATGACGATCGGCGATCCTTATTCCCGTCATGCGGCCGTCTCGGGGCGTACTGTCGCCCTCCCGCTGATCAATCAGCCCGTCCCGTACGAGGCCGGGGATCCTGCGCTGGAGCGTTTCCGTCGCAATTGGCTGGTGTCCGGTATTGGCGAGGCCGGTCAGGCGCGCCTGGCAGCCGCACGCGTGCTCGTGGTGGGCGCGGGCGGCCTCGGCTCCCCCGTCCTCCTGTACCTGACGGCGGCGGGCATCGGAACGATCGGCATCTGCGATTCCGATGTGGTCGAGGTGTCGAACCTTCAGCGTCAGCTTCTCCATGGCGAGGGCGACGTGGGGGATCCGAAGCCGGATTCCGCGGTGCGCCACCTGAGTGGGCTGAACTCGTCGGTGCACTTTGAGCGCTACGGGCACGTGACCCGCGAGTGGCTGGATGAGCACGGCCGCGAGTGGGACCTGATCGTGGAGTGCACGGATAACTTCGACGCGAAGTATCTCGTGGCGGACTACTGCGCGGATTCCGGTGTTCCGCTCGTGTGGGGCACGGTCGTGTCGATGGCGTTCCAGGTGAGTGTCTTCTGGTCTGCGGCGCCGGCCCCCGTACCGTCGTTGACGCTGCGGAGCCTGCACCCGGTTAAGCCCGCCCCCGGGACGACCCCGGCCTCGCCGAAGGTTGGCGTGCTCGGTCCCGTGGTCGGTCAGGCAGGCACTGCGATGGCAACGGAGGCTATCAAGCTGCTGGTGGGCTTTGGTGAGCCGCTGATCGGGCGCGTCCTCATGATGGATGCCGCAACACAGCGAGCCGACGTGCTGACCTTCGCCCCGTGGGACTGAGCCCCGTGGCCGCCCCGCGCGCTGACGTCGCTGCGATCGTCGTCGGCGGCGGTGGGGGAGAGCGCCTGGGTGGCGTCTCCAAGCCGGATCTGACGTTGGGTGGCGTGCGCCTTATCGACCGCGTGTGCGGGGTTTTGATGGAGGCGTGCGGCGCGGGTTGCGTGGCCGTTGTGCCGCCCAGTGTGCGCGTTCCGGATGGTGTTGTGCGCACCCTCGAGGATCCGCCGAGCGGTGGACCGCTGGCCGGTATTGACGCAGGTTTGCGCGCGCTAAGCGCCGGCGACGATGTCCTCGTCGTCGTTGTTTCGGTTGATGCTCCCGGCGTGGGTGCTTTCCTGCCCGCCCTCCTCGCACCTGCGTTGAGAGAGGGCGTCGAGGGGCGCATCGTGCGCGGCGGCGATCCGGAGCCTTTCGATCAGTACCTCATGGGCGTCTATCGTGCGGGCGCGCTTCACCGCGTCATCGACGAGGCCGTGGCCGCCCTCGGGTCCGTCCGCGGCGTGGGGGTTCGTCGGGTGCTGCGCGCCCTCGATGTTGAGTGGGTGAGTGTGAGCGCCGACGCGTGCCGGGACATCGATACCCCGGAGGATGTGGCCTGGTGGGAGAGCTTTCTGAGCAACTGATTTGTGAGTAATGCCTCTGAGGGTATATGTTTAGGTGGTAAGCGTCTAGCGCTCTATCCCACTCAAGGTGTGCTCATGAATCTTCGTCACGGACAACTGTGGCAGCGACTCGGACTGACCGTGTTGTCAGGAATTCTCGTCGCATCCCTCGCTCCCTCCACTGCCGCCGCGCCAACAGACGGTCAGGAAATGCATGGAGATGTGGAGGCTGCCGACCTCAATGTGTCAAGTTCGGACTCCGGCGTTGCTGCCCCCGAGGCCGCGCAGGACCGCGTGGCCTCGGACGGTGCTGATGCTTCTCATGCCGCCGAATCCGCGGATTCCGCAGACGAGGCCACGGCCTCGTCCGAGGAGGAGAGCGCGGACGGCGTCGACGCGCAGGTCTACACTTTCCCCGGCGCGGATGGCCCCACCCGCATTCATATCCTGACGACGACGGGTTCTGCGGATGCCATCCTGCTCGAGTCGCGCGGCGTCTTCGCCATGATCGACGGAGCGGAGGGGGTCGGCGCCCCCGACGGCAAGGATCCGCGTTACCCGCTGCGAGAGGGGGTCGTTCCCGGCTGGGTGGGGGATACCGACTGGGTACTCGGCTATATGTCCAACCATGGCGTCACCTCCTCGAACCTCGCGTTCTACCTTGGAACGCACGCGCACTCCGACCACATCGACAACGCGGACGAGATCATCAAGAAGTTCCGGCCGAAGGTCATTCTCAGCCCCGAGTACTCCGATGCGTGGATTACGGATAAGTCCCGCCTGTGGGACAACCAGTGGATCTACGACAATATGATGGCGGCCGCGCGCTGGGCTCAGGGTGCGTACGGAGCCTCGATCGTGCAGAACATCAAGGACTACAACACCCACATCACGCTGGGTGATATGGATGTTCAGATCATCCCCACGGATCCGGCTGAAAACTACAAGAAGACCGGCGTGCGCGATGCAAACCTCATTGCCTACACCGCGAAGGTGAGCGCCTTCGGGCATTCCGCCTACCTGGCCGCCGACCTGGAGGCTGGTGGAGGTTACGAGGACCGCATAGCCCCGATCGTTGGGCATGTTGACATGCTCAAGGCCGGTCACCATGGCCTGCCGACCTCTAACTCGAGTGCCTTCATGAAGGCACTGAGCCCCTCCATGATCGCCCAGACCGGGCCGGAGTGGTACATCCCCGACAATCTGACTGAGAGCGTCATTCATGGCGACTCATCGTGGGTGCCGCTGATGGACCTCTGGTCGAGCGGGCACATTCCCTCGCTCATCGCCACTTTCGGCCCTTCCGGTATTTCGTACAACGATCTGTCCTACGCTTCCTGGGGGCACGAGTACGGCCTGGAAAGTCCGCGCGCCTGGTGGTTCAAGGGCGGACGACCCGCGGCCACGACCGGCTGGTGGAAGGGAAGCAGCGGCAACTGGTACTACTTCGCGGGCAAGCCCTCCGCCGAGGCCAGCAGCTGGGTGTATGACGGCGGCCAGTGGTACTGGATGGACGCCACCGGTGCGATGGCGACCGGCTGGATTAATGACGGAAAAGCGTGGTACTACCTGGATTCTGCGGGGCACCTCGCGGGTACTGGCTGGAGCCTTATCGGCGGCTCGTGGTACTACCTGAACGGCGGGCGCGCAGCCCTCGGCTGGCTCAACGACTCGGGTTCCTGGTACTACCTGAACGGCGCGACCGGCGCGATGGTCACCGGATGGAAACAGATCGGCGGTCAGTGGTACTTCCTGAACTCCTCGGGCGCGATGGTCACCGGCTGGATGAATGGTGGCGGTCCCTGGTACTACCTGACCGGCAGTGGTGCCATGGCCACCGGATGGCTCTACGACAACGGCTCCTGGTACTACCTGGACGCAACGACCGGTGCGATGGCAACCGGTTGGGTGCAGGTGGATGGCAAGTGGTACTTCCTGCGTTCCTCGGGCGCAATGGTCACCGGCTGGCTGAACGGTGGTGGATCTTGGTACTACCTGACCGGCAGCGGTGCTATGGCCACGGGCTGGATCCTGGATAGTGGCGCCTGGTACTACCTGGGTGACACGGGCGCCATGGTCACCGGTACGCAGGAGATCGACGGTCGCTCTTCGACCTTCTCCCTGTCGGGACGCTGGGTCGGCTACGCCTCCTAACCGAGGCCCCGGCGAACAACCTCACAAAGCGCCGCCCGCCGCGTATTGACGCAGGTGGGCGGCGCTTGCCCGTTGTAGTGTGTGGGGATAGATCCTGAGCGAAAGGCCACTCATGACGTTCCCCCGCGCCCGCCTCGCAGCGGCCCTGACGATGACCGTCGCGGCCGCCGCAGCCTCGTCCCTCGCCCTCGCCGGCACCGCCCGCGCCGATGACACTCAGAGTGGAGCTCAGAGCGGAGCCCAGTCCGGTTCGTGGGTGCCCGGAACGACCCTCGCGCTGGCGAACTCGAAGTCCGTCGAGGCCTCGTCCGTGAGCGCCTCCACCCTGACCTTCGCGCCCAGCACGAGTGAGCAGACGAAGATCTTCGTCCTGTCCTCGGGCTCGTCTGACGCGATCCTCATCGAGAGTGGCGGCTGGTACGGCATCATCGACGGCGGCGAGGATTCGGATCTGCCTGACGGCTCCGACCCGCGCTACCCCGTGCGCTCTGGCACGGCCGCAGCCACGAACACGAGCACCGAATGGCTCCTGCAGTACCTCGACGACCAGGGTGTCAACGAGACAAACGTGGCTTTCTACTTGGGCACCCACGCCCATTCCGACCACATCGCCAACGCCGACGAGATCATCTACAAGTACCGTCCGAAGGTCATCTTCAGCCCCGAATACTCCGACGAGTGGATCACCGACGAGAACGGCCTGTGGGACAACCAGTACGTCTACGACCAGATGGTGACCGCCGCGAACTGGGCGGTTGATAGCTATGGCGCGACCTTCATCCAGCGCACGGACGGCTACAACACGCACATCACCCTCGGGGATGCGGACCTGCAGATGATTCCCTTCGACGTCGACGAGTACTACAAGACGCAGGGCACGACCGACGCAAACCTTATGGGATGGGGCGTGAAGGTTACCGCCAACGGGCACACCGCCTTCCTGGCCTCCGACCTCATGAGCACCGAGTCCGACTGGGAGACCCCCAACGGCTTCGAGGACCGCATCGCCGATGAGGTCGGCGAGGTCGACATGCTCAAGGCCGGCCACCACGGCGCCGAGTCCTCCAACTCCATCCCCTTCATGTCCAAGCTGCACCCCGGCGCGATCATCCAGACCGGCCAGGCCGACGATAGCCCGGACCGCCTGTCCTTCCTCGTGCTGCACGGCGACACCAAGTGGTTCCCGATGGGCGACATCTGGGACTCGATCGAGGTTCCGGCGCTGATCTGCGAGTTCAGCGATGACGGCATCACCTACGGCGGCGTTGAAAACTCCGAGTGGGGCCACGAGTACGAGTCCGAGACCCCGCGCGCCTGGTGGTTCAAGGCGGGCCGCCCCGCCGCGACAACCGGCTGGTACGACGGCCCCTCAGGCAACCGCTACTACTTCAACGATTCCGCCTCGGCGGTGGCCGACCAGTGGCTCGACATTGACGGCGTCTCCTACCACTTCGACGCGACCGGCGCCCTCATCGAGCAGAAGGATGCCAGCGGCAAGGTGATCTCTGTGTCCGGCTCGTCGACGCCTTCGCCGACCCTGTGGTGGGCTATCGGCGGCGGCGTGGTGCTCGTGCTCCTCGCTGGCGGTGCGGTGCTCCTGCGCCGTCGCAAGGGCTGACCTTCCGCCAACGACGAGGCCGTGGCGTGCTCAGTGCGCGCCGCAGCCTCGTTCTTTTTTGGTGTCCGGGGTGTGCGTCGGTCTCGGCGCTGTCGCGCCGCGGCCTCGTTTGTTTCTGGTGTCCGGGGGCGGCGGCCCGCCCGCGAGATCGCCACACTCGAGCCTACGGCTCGGAGTGATCGATCTCGAAGCCCGGCCAGGCCTTGCCGCCGCCCCCGGACACTAACGAGCCGAGGCCTCGTTCCTTGCGGCTTGTTGGATTAGCGCTGCTCGTCGAGCTGGTGGAAGATCGCAGGGAGTAGGGGCGTGACCACCTCGAGGGTGTCGAGCGCGCCGCCTCGCGAGCCGGGAGAGGAGATGATGAGTGCGCCCGAGGCGTCGCGCGCGGTCACACCGACGACCTCTCGGGACAGGCCCGACAGGGGAGTGTTGGCGAGGCCGTGAGCGCGGATCTGCTCGGCGATGCCGGGGATCTCGACCTCGACGATCGAGCGGACGACCTCGGGCGCGTAGTTGCCCACTCCAAAGCCTGAGCCGCCCAGAACCAGGACGAAGCGGGCACCGGCCTCGAGCGCGCCGCGAATCTCCGTCTCGAGGATGTCGGCGCTCTCGGGGATTGCCGCGACCGTCACGGGACCCAGGCCGGCCTCGGCCAGTGCTGCCGTGCAGGCGGGGGTCGCCCGGTCCTCCTTCGTGCCGCGCTGGATGCGGTCGGAATAGGTGATGACGTGGGCGCTGATCTGGCTGAGGTCATAGTCGACGGGCTTGGGCATGGTGTCCTCCGGTAGCGAATGCGTATAAGTGTGATCCTAGTCCCTTCCTGCTGTGGGGGTGGGTCTGAGGG
>CATYYP010000004.1 GCA_958415245.1 Schaalia odontolytica
GCCCATGACCACCGAGCTCGACATCCAGCTGACCGCCACCGGCGACAACCCGCTCGTCGGCGTCGTCATGGGCTCCGACTCCGACTGGCCCACGATGGAAGCGGCCGTCGGTGCCCTCGCCGAATTCGGCATCGCCTGCGAGGTTGGCGTTGTCTCCGCCCACCGTATGCCCGAGGACATGGTGGCCTACGGCCGATCCGCCTCCGCGCGCGGCCTGCGCGTTATCATCGCCGGCGCCGGGGGAGCTGCCCACCTGCCCGGCATGCTCGCCGCACTCACCGAACTGCCCGTCATCGGCGTGCCCGTTCCCCTCAAGCACCTCGACGGTGTCGACTCCCTGCACTCCATCGTCCAGATGCCTGCGGGCGTGCCCGTCGCGACCGTGTCCATCGCGGGCGCGCGCAACGCGGGGCTGCTCGCCGCCCGGATCCTCGGAGCCGGCGAAGGGGAACGCGCCGAATCCCTGCGCGCCTCAATGCGCGACTTCCAGAAGGACCTACGCGACGTGGCCAGCGCAAAGGGTGCAGCCCTCGCCCAGCGCGTCTCGCAGGCTCGCTGAGGCCCGACAACACAAGCCCTGCGCGGGTAGCCGCGAGGGGGCGGCGCGTCGTATCCTGAAGCCATGAGCATTCTCGTTTGTGGCGGCGCCGGCTACATCGGCGCACACGTTGTCCGCCTCCTGCGTCAGCGCGGGGATCGCGTCGTCGTCGTCGACGACCTGTCCACCTCCAACGCGGCCAGGATCGGGGATACGCCCCTGGTTCGCCTCGATGTTGCTACCGATGAAGCCCGTTCCGTTCTCTCCAATCTCATGGTGGACGAGGACGTCACGGCCGTCATCCACTTCTCCGCGCGCAAGCAGGTCGGTGAGTCCGTCGCACGCCCCGCCTGGTACTACCAGCAGAACATCGGCGGTATGGCCAACGTGCTGGCAGCCATGGAGGACGCGGGCGTCGACCAGATGATCTTCTCCTCCTCGGCCGCCGTCTACGGCATCCCCACCGCAGAGGTTGTCACCGAAGATATGGCCGGACACCCCATCAACCCCTACGGCGAGACCAAGCTGATCGGCGAGTGGATGATGGCTGACTGCGAGCGCGCCTGGGACCTGAAGTGGATCGGCCTGCGCTACTTCAACGTCGCGGGCGCCGGCTGGCCCGACCTGGCCGACCCGGCGATCATGAACCTGATCCCCATGGTCCTCGACCGCATCGAGCGCGGCGAGAGCGCCAAGATCTTCGGCACCGACTACGACACCCCGGACGGTACTTGCGTGCGCGACTACATTCACGTCCTGGACCTGGCCGAGGCCCACATCGCCGCCCTCGACGTGCTCGCCGAGGGCCGCCAGCCCGACCACCACACCTACAACGTGGGCACCGGCCTGGGTACCTCCGTGCGCGAGATCATCGACGGCCTGCGCCGCGTCATCGGCTGGGACTTCCCGGTCGAGGAGCTGGACCGCCGTGCGGGTGACCCGCCCAAGCTGATCGGCGATCCGCTGTCCATCGGCGTGGACCTGGGATGGAAGGCCAACAACGGCCTCGACGAGATCCTCACCTCCGCCTGGGAGGGCTGGCAGGCTGGGCCGCGCCCGATCACCGTCCCCGGCTCCTGAGGGCGCCTGTAAAGCCTGAAGAGCTCCGGCCTCGTTCCTTTAGTGGGAACGAGGCCGGGGTTCTTTGTTTGGTCGGTCGCGCGAGGCGTCGAGGCGAGCGCTACACTCCGTCGACCTGGTTGAGGTCGGCTGTCGTAAGGGTGCCCGCGCGGAGCTTGGCGAAGAAGTCGTCCGCGGTTGTGTCGCGCAGTAGGACCGCGGAGGCCCCGGCGTTCGTCGTGAAGTTTAGTGACTCGATCGGGGGGACGCCCATCATCTGATTCGACGAGGCGCCGCGCAGCGCCCACACGAGCGATGCGACCGTCACGACAGAGGAATCCTCGTCAATTGTGAAGGACTTCGAACCGGCTCGCTCCACGCGCAGGGTCTTCGCGGGATTAACGAGGGTCGAGGGCGAGGCTGCCGAGGAAATAACCTTCGAAATCACCTGGCGCTGACGCTTCGTGCGGCCGATGTCGCCCTCAGGGTCCTGGTAGCGCATGCGTGAGAACTGCAGTGCGGTCGTGCCGTCCACCGTGTGGCAGCCGGCGCTCCACTTCAGGCCGGAGTACTGGTCGTCCGCGTCGTTGTCGTAGCACAGCTCGACGCCGCCGACCGCGTCCACCATCTCGGGCACTGCACCCATGCCGATCTGCACGAAGTGATCGACGGTGAGACCCGTCAGCTTCTCCACGGTTTCCACGAGCAGCTGCGGACCACCGTATGCATAGGAGGCGTTGATCTTGTCCCAGCCGACGCCCGGGATCTCCGCGTAGGTGTCACGCGGAATCGACAGGGCGACCTTCTGCCCGTTCGGGGCGACGTTGACGAGCATGATCGAGTCGGCGCGTTCGGATTCGTTGAAGCCGTCCTGGACGGCGCCGTCGGCGCGCGAGTCGGAACCCGCCAGCAGGTAAGTCGTGCCCGGAGTGTCGGCGGCCCCCGACAGGGCGCTCACGCGTCCCATGTTCGTGTTGGCGTCCCACATGAGGAATCCACCCCACGCGAGGACGAGAACCAGGAATAGGCACAGGGTCTTGAGAATCGGATGGCGGCGCTTGCGTCGCCTCGGCTTTGCAACCGGGGCCGTGGGAGCGACTGGCGCGGGGGCCGGCGCGGGCGCGCTCTGGGAGCGATTGATTGTCACCTGACGAGGCCCGTTGCCCGACGGCGCGTACGTGCCTGAGCCGGACGAGCGGCCGGAACCCGGCGCGTAGGACGGCGGGTTGGCCGCCGAGGCCGGCTGGAACGACGGCGGCTGCTGGGCTGGGGTACGGCGCGGGAAAATCGACTGAGAGTCCCTCTGCGGCTGATCCAGCGTGCGGGGCATCAGCGGGCGGGCCGCAGCGGCCTCGTCGTCCGAGATCCTCCACATCTGCGGGGCCAGAGCCTCCGGCGGGGGAGTGGGCGCGCCACCGCGCACCTCCTCACCGACGACGTGAGCGTCGTCGGATCCGGGGCGGCGTCGCTTCGGGTCAGGCGTAAATGAAGGAGGATTGCTCATTGGTTCTTCGGCGGGCAGGTGGCGGCTGTCTGCTTGGCGGCTTCCTCGTTTGCCGCGTTATTCGCGACGGAGGCGGACTGCGCGGTGTTATCCGTGGTGGTCTCCTCCGAGCTGGGGTCGGTGGTCGGTGCCTGCGTCGGAGTGGGCGTCGAAGGAGCCGTCGTCGCGGTCGGATCGGGGACCACGAGCTGCGCGCCGTTGCCGTCCGTGTAGGTCGTGCCCACGGGCAGAGCCTGGTCATTCTTCAGGGCGTTCCACACGTTGCGGGCCATCGGCTCAGAGGGGATGCGGCGGTTCGGATCCCAGGAGGGCTCCTCGACCGGCATGGTCACGAACTGAATGTTGGAACGGTCGATCTTCTGCAGGACGTTGATGAGCAGGGACGCGTCCGAGCTGGCGTTGCCCAGGTTCGGAGACACGTTCACGGAGGAAATCGCGGCCTGCAGGAAGCTGATGAGCGAGCCGGGATCCGTCACGTAGTTCTTATCCTGCAGCTCGCGCAGCATCGCGGAAATCAGCTGCTGCTGGCGGCCGATACGGGAAATATCGGAGCCATCCCCCTGGCCCTTGCGCGAGCGCATGTAGGCCAGTGCGTGCGTGCCCGACAGCTTCCAGCAGCCCTCGTCGATGTAGAGCTGGGCGGAGTCATCGTCGATGCGCTCGGGGATATTGAACCAGACGCCACCCAGGGAGTCGATCATGTTAACAAAGCCCGCGAAATCAACGACCATGAAGGCGTCGATGGACACGCCGGAGAGCTTTTCGACGGTCGATCGCACGCACGCGATGCCGGGGCCGATGTCTTCTGGTTCGTCGCCACCGTCCGCGCCGTAGACCATCGCGTTGTTGAACATGTCGTCCGTGGTCGGCTCGCTGGTCGTGCCATCGCGGTGCTTGCACGCCGGGATGTCCACGAGGGTGTCGCGGGGGATAGAGACGATCTGGACGCGAGAGCGGTCCGCGCTGATGTGAATCACCATCGTCGAGTCGTTACGCAGGCCGGGAACGTCATCTGCGTCACCCGCGCCCAGCTCGCCGCTGGCGCCGTTACGTGAGTCGGTGCCGACCACGAGGATGTTGACGGCGCGGCCTTCGAACGAGTCCGGGGTGGCCTTGTTCTGTTCGTCGCTCGCGTAGGCGTCGATGTTGACGACGCGGTTGGCGAACTGAGTGCTCAGCTTGGCGTAGACGAAGCCTGCGGAGGACACGACGAACAGGACGCCGGCTAGGAGCACGGCGAGTGCGCCGCGCAGGAAGCCGAAGCGTCCGAAGTTGACGGCCGAGTGCTGGATCGGTCGCAGATTCACGTTACTCATCATTCGTAACCATATCGTTATCTGACGTGTTTGTCGGTGAAGCAGGGCCGTTAGCGGCGCGTTCCACTCCGCTCGTATCAGCGTGTGAGCTGCCCGTCTCGGTGTTCACGTCCCCCGGATCGTCGGGCGGAAGGACGTGTGCGAGGGCGAGGGAGCGGGCCAGGGTAGCCATGCGCTCCTCGGTGCGGGCCTCGCGCCGATAGCCGGTTACCATCTGCGCGATCAACGCAATGACGAGGCCGTAGACGATCAGGTTGACCCCTCTTTCAACGCCGATCGCGCGGGCTGCCGTGTTGGCCAGGGAGGGCACGAGGATGGCCACGATAGCCGCGGCGACGACCGCTCCGATGCCGATGCGGCGCATCGCGAGCGACGAGGCCGAGGACACCGGGCGCACCAGCCACCACGCGGTGAGCGCGAGGGCGAGGAGCAGGAGGATGCGGATGGCGAGGTAGGCGCTCATCGTCCCCCCAACGCGAGGTCGACCACGATGTTGACGGAGTTGAGCAGGGGCTGGCCCTTCGCCCGCGAATAGTCCGTGTAGGAAATCGTCACCGCGTGCTCGGCGCCGGGCAGACCACAGGCGGCCAGCTGGGAGACGATCTGCGAGGCGTGGGCCATGCGTGCGTGGGTGAGATGCACGTGGGCGAGGGCGTCGGCGCGGATCACGCGCAGCCCGTTGTGCGTGTCCGTGAGATCCAAGCCCGTGCGCAGCCGGGCCACCAAAGCTCCGAGGCGCAGCATGGCGCGTTTGACCCTACCCGCCGACGACGGGGATCCCGACAGAAAACGAGAGCCGAGGACGAACGCGAGATCCTCCCGGCGTGCCCGCTCGACCATGGCTGCCGCCTCGGCGGGGTCGTGCTGGCCGTCGGCGTCGAAAGTAACCACGTATCGCGCCCCGCGGGCGAGGGCCGCATCGAAGCCGGTTTGGAGGGCAGCGCCCTGCCCCAGATTGAGCGGGTGTCTCGCGGTGTAGGCCCCCGCAGCGCGGGCGATGGCGGCGGTGTTGTCGCTCGAAGCGTCATCGACGACGAGGACACGCGGAAAAAAGGTGCGGACTCCCGCGACGACGCCCCCGATGACGGACGCCTCGTTGAACGCTGGGATCACCACCCACGTGTCGGAGCCGATCTGCATTTGAATAGTGTCGCACATCGAGATGGCCGCGCGCCTATAGTGTTGGGTATCTGTGAGCGCACCCGCGCGTGCAGCGACAAGGAGAGGGAAGCATCGTGATCGAGCCCAGCGCCGACGTCGCCCCCAGCGCGATCGTCGCTCCCAGCGCGCGCGTCTGGCACCTCGCCCAGGTGCGCGAGGACGCGCGCATCGGGGAGGAGACGATCGTCGGACGCGGCGCCTACATCGGCGAAGGTGTGAGGGTCGGTGCGCGCTGCAAGATCCAGAACTACGCGCTCGTCTACGAGCCCGCATCCTTGGCTGACGGAGTGTTTGTCGGCCCCGCGGCTGTCTTCACGAATGATCACGCTCCTCGCGCGATCAACGCCGACGGCACCCTGAAGAGCGCGAGCGACTGGGACCGCGTCGGGGTCACCGTGGAACGCGGGGCAGCCATCGGAGCACGCGCCGTGTGCGTGGCTCCCGTGCGCATCGGGGAGTGGGCATCCGTCGGCGCGGGCGCGGTCGTCACCCGCGACGTTGCTCCCTATGCCCTCGTCGTCGGCGTCCCCGCGCGCCGCGTCGGATGGGTCGGCGAGGCCGGGGTGCCGCTCGTGGCCGCCGACGAAGCCTCGAACGAGGCCGGGGAGCGCGCGTGGGTGTGTCCGGCCTCGGGCCGCCGCTACGTCGAGCGAGACGGTGCCCTGTCGCCCGAGGAGGCCCAAGCCTCGTCCCCGAATGAGGCCGAGACGCCTGACCAGACCCGTGAGGACCAACAGTGACGCAGCCGTTCATCCCACCCGCACGCCCACTCATCGGCGAAGAGGAGATCGACGCGGTCGCAGCCGTCATGCGCACCGGCATGATCGCCCAGGGCCCCCAGGTCGCCGCCTTCGAGGAGGAGTTTGTGGCCGCCCTCGTGCCGGGGACGCGGGCTGTCGCGGTCAACTCGGGGACCTCGGCACTGCACCTGGGTCTGCTTGCCGCCGGGATCGGTCCGGGTGACGAGGTCGTCGTCCCCTCCTTCACCTTCGCGGCCACTGCCAACTCGGTTGCCATCACGGGCGCGACCCCCGTGTTCGCCGACATTGACCCGCTCACCTTCACGCTCTCCCCGGCCGCCGTTGAAGCCTCGATCACGCCGCGCACGCGCGCCATCATGCCCGTCCACCTCTACGGACACCCCGCGCCCATGGACGCTCTCCAGGCGATTGCCGACGCGCATGGACTCATGGTCTTCGAGGACGCCGCCCAGGCCCACGGCGCGAGCCTGCACGGGCGCGCGGTCGGCTCTTTCGGCGCTTTCGCGGCCTTCTCCTTCTACCCGACGAAAAACATGACCAGCGGTGAGGGCGGCATGGTCACCTCGAACGATCCCGAGATCATCCGCGGCGTGAAACTCGCGCGCAACCAGGGCATGGAGACGCGTTACGCCAACGAGATCGTGGGCCTCAACAACCGCATGACCGACATCCACGCCGCGATCGGACGCGTGCAGCTGACGAAGGTTGGCGCGTGGACGCGCGCGCGTCAGGACAATGCCGCCTTCCTGGATGCCCACCTGCGAGGCGTCACCGTCCCGCACGTCGCCCCCGGCGCCGTGCACGTCTACCACCAGTACACGATCCGCGTGGCCGAAGACCGCGACGGTTTTGCCGCCGCCCTGCGCGAGGAATACGGCGTCGGCTCGGGCGTCTACTACCCGATCCCGAACCACGAGCTGCCATCCCTCGCCCGCTTCGCCCCCGGTCTAGAGCTGTCGGCCACGCGCGAGGCCGCAGACCAGGTTCTCTCCCTGCCGATCTACCCGTCCCTGACGCCCGGCGAGCTGGAGCGCATCGCCGAGGCCGTGAACGCGCTCGCGGAAGCGGGGGCCTGACATGAGCATTCGCCTCGGAATCCTCGGCATCGGCTCGATGGGCCGACACCACGTGCGCAACGCCCGCGCCACCGCCGGCGTGGACCTGGTCGCCCTCGCTGACCCGGGCGGCGACCGCTTCGGTGTCGCCGGCGACCTGCCCGTCCTGGGTGGCGTCGAGGAACTCATTGAGGCCGGCATCGACGCCGCGATCATCGCCGCGCCCACCGCCCACCACGAGGCCGCAGCCCTGGCGCTCGCCGAGGCAGGGGTGCACACCCTCGTCGAAAAGCCCCTCGCCACGAGCGTGGAGGCGGGCCGTCGTATCCGCGACGCCTTCGCGGCCGCGGGCCTCGTCGGTGCCGTCGGCTACGTTGAGCGCTGCAACCCGGCGCTCATCGACATGCGCAGGCGCATCGCGGAGGGTCAGCTCGGCGCGATTGAGCAGATCGCGACGCGCCGCCAGTCTCCCTTCCCCGCCCGCATCAGCGATGTCGGCGTGGTGAAGGACCTGGCCACGCACGACGTGGACCTGGCCGCGTGGGTAGCCGGCGCCCCCTACGAGAGCATCTACGCGCGCACGTCCGCGCGCTCGGGACGAGTACATGAGGACATGATGGTCGCCTCGGGCGTCCTTGCCGGCGGCATCCTCGTCAACCACCTCGTCAACTGGCTGACCCCCTACAAGGACCGCACGACGATCGTGACGGGGGAGCGCGGCGCGCTCGTCGCAGACACCGCGATGGGGGACCTGACCTTCTACGAGAATGGCCACGCACCCCTGCAGTGGGACGCCATCGCCGCCTTTCGTGGGGTGAGCGAGGGCCAGGTCGTGCGCTACGCGCTCACCAAGCGCGAACCCCTCGCCCTCGAACACGAGCGCTTCCGCGACGCGATCCTCGGCGTGGGAAACGAACACGTCACCATGGACGAGGCCCTGGACAACCTGCGCGTCGTCGAGGCCATCCTCGCCTCGGCCGCCACCGGTTGCTCGGTCGACCTGTAGAGCGCGGCGTTACCTGGTTACGTCGGCGTAGATCGCGCGTAGCTGATCCACAGATCCGCGCAGCGAGCGCTCGCGTGTCACCCACGCCCGGCACGCCGCCCCGCGTTCCGCACGCTCGTCCTCCGACCAGGCCAATGCCTCGTCGATGGAGAGAGCGAGAGCGTCCGGTGAGCGTTCGATCGAGAGTATCGAGGCCCCGGGCGCGATCATCTCCGGCGTGCCGCCCGTGCGATATGCGATGACGGGAACGCCGCACGCCTGCGCCTCGAGCAGCACGAGTCCCGCGGCCTCCTGCCGCCCCTGCGTCGGCTTCGTGGGCAGGACGAGGACGTGGGCGCGGCGCATCCAGGCGCGCACCCCCTCACGATCCAGTCGGCCTGCGAACGTCACGTGGGCGGGAGCATGTTCGCGCAGTGCGGGTGCCAGCGGCCCGTCGCCCATGAGGACGAGGCGATGCGGGCGGCGCCCCACGAGGGTGGCGGACGCCCGGGCCAGGTCGTCCACCCCCTTGAGACGGCTGAGCGCGCCCACGAATAGGACGACGGATTCCTCATGCGATTCTTCTGCGTTCGGGGCGGGCGCCCACCAGCGCGTGTCCACACCCTGATAGTGGACGCTCAGGCGCTCCGGATCTGCTCCCGCGCCTAACGCGACATCCGCCAGGTAACGGGAGACGGCCAGCAGCCGGGTCGCTCCCTCAAAGGCGGCCGTGCGGTTACGGGTATTCCACGCGGCACCCGCGCCGCGCCCGAGCCTCGGGTAGGCGTCCCCACCGTGCACTGTCACCACGAGGGGCGCGCCCGTCTCCCGCGCAGCCCCCACGGCCGGCAGGGACCAGGTTGCCTGATGCTGGTGAATGACGTCCGGATTCCAGGCGGTGATCGCGCGGCGCATCTGTCCCAGGCCTCGTGCCTGCGCGGCCACGCGAAGTGGGAGGGGACTGCCGAGCGCGCGCGGCGCGGCCTCGTCGATGGGGATCGTGATGGACGGATCGGTGATGCGCGCCGCGAGCGTGAAAGCCCGCCAATCGAGCTCCGGCATCGCGAGGGCGTGCGAGAGCGCGAAGTAGGTCGGGGGAACCAGCAGGGTTCCCTTCGTCAGGGCGACCCTCATGAGTTCCACCCGAGGGTGGGCGTGGATCGGTGAGCGGGCATGCCACCATCCTAGGGGCAAGCCGCGCGCCCCAGGTGATTAAATGAGGTCATGACGAACGCACCTGCCCGCCCCGCCCGCTCGGGCGTCCTCGCGCAGGTGCTCACCCTCCTTGGCGGCACCCTCCTCGCCCAGGTCATCGCCTTCGTCGCCCAGATCGGCATCGCCCGCCTCTACACGGACACGGACCTGGGGTATCTGGGAATTTTTACCTCTGCGGCCACGCTCGGCGCCGCCGTCGCGGGCGCTCGCTTCGACCTCAGCATCGTCCTGCCCGCCCCGGGGGACGAGGCCTCGGCTCGGTCCCTGGCCCGCCTCGCCTCGCGCTGCGTGCTGGTCGCCTCCGCTCTGGCCACCCTGATTGCGGCCGCCGCATGGCCGTGGGTGTCCGAACGCTACGGAAGCGCGCTCGCGGGCTGGATGCTTGCCGTTGGCGTGTCAGTCCTCTTCCTGGCGCAGGGGCAGGTGTGCTCCTACTGGCTGACCCGCCACCGCCGCTTCCAGGCGATCGCGAGCTCATCCGTGGTGCGCGCCCTCGGGATCGCGGCGCTGCAGCTGGTGTGCGGTTTCCTGGCTGGTGGCGGCTTGGGCGCGGCGATTGGGGCGACGATCGCGGGCCAGGGCCTCGCTGTCGCGTACCTGTCGTGGCGCGCCCGCGACGCCCGCGAGCGTCAGGACACTGATCCGACCCTGCGCGAGGTGGCCTCGCGCTACCGCAAGATGGCCCTCGTGGGCGTGCCCAACGTCGTCGTTGACGCGCTGCGTACGAGCGCGATCCCGATGCTCATCGCGACGTATTCCGTGGCCTCGCTCGGCCAATTCAACTTGGGGTGGCTGGCCCTGCAGGCCCCGGTCGCCCTCATCGCGGGGGCGCTGTCGCAGGTGTACCTGCCGCGCCTGTCGGACACCCCTCCCGGTGAGATGACCCGCGTCGTCGTGCGCGTCGGTGGCATCGCATTGGCATGCTCGATCCCCGTGTTCGCCCTGCTCGCGTGGGTGAGCCCGGCGCTCTTCCCCCTCGTGTTCGGGGCGCGCTGGGAGGCTGCCGGATACTTTGCGCGCTCCCTGGCCCCCTGGCTGGCTCTCACGGTCGCGACCTCGCCGCTGTCGAACGTGTTCGTCGCGACCTACCACCAGCGCCGCATGCTGGCCTTCGCGTGCGTGTACTGCGCGGCGCCGCTGGCGTGGCTCGCGTGCAGCCCCTACGGAGTGGAGATCACGGTCGCGGTGCTCGGAGCCCTCATGTCCGTGCTGCTGGTGGGTATGCTCCTCATGGCGGTCGTGACGGCGCGCGCTTACGACCTCGGGGACGGGCAGCGGCCGCAGGCCTCGTGAAACCCTTGTGAAAACTGTGTTTCACCGGCGGGCTCGCGCGGCGAGGGCTCGCTCGTAGGCCTCGCGCAGGCGCGCGGCCCCCTCCTCCCAGGTGGGAATCGCGGGAGCGATGAAAGCCGCGATGTCCTCGCGCGTGATGGACTCCAGAGCAGGAACGAGGTCGCGCTCCGGGTCCTCCAGCACCCACATGTCGGCCTGATCGCCCAGGTATCGGCGGGCCTCAGACAGGGGGGAACACAGCACGGGCACACCTGCCGCGAAGGCCTCCATCATCTTGTTGGGCGTGGACATGCGGTGTGACAGGCACCCGGACTCGATGAGGCACAGCGCCACGTCAGCCCCGCGCGTCATGGCGAGCACCTGGTCCGGGTCCACGGGAGGCAGGCGGTGAATGTTCGGGTGGGTCGTAGCCGCACGCTCAACCTCGGGCAGCAGGGCACCCGAGCCGACGAAGACGACGTGCGCGCTCGGCACCTGCTCAAAAGCGCGCAGAATCAACGGAATGTTACGCCCCGGCGCCAGGTAGCCCGAATGCAGGTACAGGAGAGCGTCCTGCGGGATCTCCAGCTGCCCGCGCAGGTCGATGACCCCATCCGAGCCCGTCGGAGCGTTCGTCACGACCACTGGATCCACGCCGGGGTAGGTGTCGCGGTACCACTGCGCGATCGACTCGTTGACCACGGACACCACGTCCGCGCGGTGGATGTAGTGGCGCTCAATCACGCGCTGGAGGCGCTGGCGCAGGCCCGCCGACCCCACCGTCTCTGTCTCCAGCTCGTGTGCGTTGTACGCAAACACCGCGCCCGTACGCCGCGCGAGCGCGTGCGCGAGGGGCAGCAGGAACAAGTTCTGTGCGGAGACGGCCGCGATGCGTTGCCTCGCGAACCGCCGGTACACGCGCGCCCCCCACGCCCCGACGACCCTCGGACCACCCAAGGGCGCACCCAGGGACGCACCCCGAATCCTCGTGAGGTGCACGGTGGGGGCCACGGCCTCGTCCGTGGGCAGGTCGCCCTGATCGATCCCGACGACGTGCGTGCGCGAGAATAGCGGGGACAGCGAACGCGCAATCTTTACCAGGCGACCGGGCGAGGCCAGGTTCGACGGGTAGAGCAGGAGATTGAGCGCGCGATCCACGCCCCCATTGTAGGTGGGGCGGGGCACTACACTGGAGGGGAACAACGAGGCCGGAGACGGAAAGGGGAGCCGCATGCGCATCGCGGTCGTCGGCATGGGCAAGATCGGTTTGCCGCTGGCGGTGCACTACGCGCGCGGCGGGCACACCGTCGTCGGCGTGGATGTGAACCCCCGCGTGGTCGCCCTTATTAACGAGGGGGTTGAACCCTTCCCGGGCGAGGCGCACCTGGCCGAGTACCTGCCCCCGCTTGCCTCCTCCGGCGACCTGCGCGCCACCACCGAGTACGCCGAGGCGATCCCCGGCGCCGACGCGGTCGTCATGGTCGTGCCCCTCGTCGTCGATGACGAGAGTCGCCCCGACTTCCGCGTCATGGACGCCGCGACCCGCTCGATGGCCGCCCACCTCACGGCCGGCACCCTCGTCTCCTACGAAACCACCCTGCCCGTGGGCACGACGCGCGGACGCTACAAGCCCCTTATCGAGGAGGTCTCCGGCCTGATCGAGGGCCGCGACTTCGACGTCGTCTTTTCGCCCGAGCGCGTCCTCACCGGCCGCGTCTTCGCCGACCTGGCGCGCTACCCGAAGCTCGTGGGGGGCCTCAGCGAATCCGGCGAGGCGCGCGGCGTTTCCTTCTACGAGGCCGTCCTCTCCTTCGATGAGCGCGACGACCTGCCGCGCCCCAACGGCGTGTGGCCGATGGGTGGGGCCGAGGCTGCTGAAATGGCCAAGCTGGCCGAGACCACCTACCGGGACGTCAATATCGGACTGGCCAACCAGTTCGCGCGCTACGCGGACGCGGTCGGCATCGATGTCGCACGTGTGATCGAGGCCTGCAACTCACAGCCCTACTCCCACATCCACCGGCCCGGCATCGCTGTCGGCGGCCACTGCATCCCCGTCTACCCGCGCCTGTACCTGGCCGGCGACCCGGAGGCGACCGTCGTGTCCGCGGCCCGCGCCGCGAACGCTGGCATGCCCGCCTACGCGGTCTCCCGCGCCGCCGCCCTGCTCGGTTCCCTCGAAGGGCTGCGCGTCGCGGTCCTGGGCGCCGCCTATCGCGGCGGGGTCAAGGAAACCGCGTTCTCCGGAGTCTTTGGCGTCGTCGACGCGCTGCGCGAGGCCGGGGCGCAGGTGAGCGTGCACGATCCGTTGTATTCCGATGAGGAGCTGGCAGCCTTCGGGTGGGACGCCTATCACCTTGGCGAGCCGGTGGACGTCGCCATCGTCCAGGCCGACCACGCCGCCTACCGGGACCTGACCCCCGCCGACCTGCCCGGCGTGCGCCTCCTCGTCGACGGCCGCGCCATCACCTCGCCCGAGGCCTGGGCCGGCACCCCGCGCATCACCATCGGCGGGGGAAGTGCCCCCGCATGCTAGTCACTCTGGCGACCCGCACCTTTACACCCGAGCCGACGGCCGCTGCGCTGCGCCTCGGGGCGCTCGCCCGCGCGCTCGCCGCAGGCGGAGACAGGGTCCGGGTCCTCACCTCGCGCCTGGCTCCCTCCGTCGCCCGCGACGCCCGTCAATCCGCCGGAAGTGACGTCGATCCGGGGGAGGGCGCCGGCCTCGTTGAGGTGCGCCGCGCCCCCGTCCTGCGCGACCGAACGGGAGCGGTGCGTGGATACGTCTCCTATATGTCTTTCGACCTTCCCCTCCTCGCCCGGCTGCTCGCCGGTCCGCGCCCCGACGTGGTCGTCTCCGAGCCCCCGCCGACGACCGGCGCCGCCGTCCGCATTGCGTGTGCGGCGCGCCGCGTCCCCTACGTCTACTACTGCGCCGACATTGTCTCGGACGCCGCCGCGCTCGCGGGCGTGCCGAGCATCGTCGTGCGCACGGTCGCGGGACTGGAGTCTTTTGCGCTGCGCGGTGCCCGCCGCGTCATCGCTGTCTCAGATGGCGTCGCGCGTCGTGCGCGCGATCTGGGTGCGCGCGATGTCGCGGTCGTTCCCAACGGCGTGCGCGTGCCCGACGCCGTGGTCACCGGCACCCCGGAAGGATTCCCCACCTGCGACGGCCCGGTCTTCGTCTACGCGGGTACGGTCGCCCAGTGGCTGGCCCCCGAGGTATTCGTCGACGCATTCGAGCGCGTACGAGCGCGGCTCGGGGATGCGCGCCTCGTGTTCGTGGGGCAGGGGAGCGGATGGGATGCCCTCGCCGAGCGCTCGCGAGGCGTGGCCGGCGTCGACATGATCCCCGCCGTCAGTGCCGAGGAGGCGGACCGGTGGATGGCGCGAGCCACCGCGACGCTCGCCTCGCTGCGACCGGGCGGATACGACTACGCCTACCCGACGAAGATCCTCGCCTCCCTCGCGCAGGGCACTCCCGTTATTTACGCGGGGCCTGGTCAGGCCGCCAGCGATGTCGCGGAGGGCGGGCTCGGGGCGGCGTGTGGCCTCGACGCCGATCAGGTCGCCGAGGCCATGGTTGGTCTCGCGTCGGGGACTGTCGCCTGGGTGGGTGCTGAGGGTGCGCGCGCCTGGGTGAGCATGCGTCGGTCGGTCGGGGCCTCGTCGCGCGCTGCGGCCGCGGTGGTGCGTTCAGCCCTCTGATCTCCCGAGAACGCGGGGTCCACTGGCGATACCCGGCCTCGTCTCACATGTGAAAAGCTATGATTTCAGTTCGTATCGATTCGTGCGTGTAACTATTCTCATGTTTACAGTTACAACATAAGCATCTACAATCACGACTGTCACATCAGCAACATGAAGGATTACTATGCGCTCCTCGTGGAGGACCATCGTCGCCGGGCTCACCCTGGCCCTCGGCGCAGCCGCAGCGGCCCTCGTGCCGCCCGCGCACGCAGCAGGTATCACGATTGCCATCGACCCCGGGCACGGCGGCTCCGACCCCGGCGCGGTCGCCAA
Organism: Schaalia odontolytica; assembly: GCA_958415245.1. Taxonomy (GTDB): domain Bacteria; phylum Actinomycetota; class Actinomycetes; order Actinomycetales; family Actinomycetaceae; genus Pauljensenia; species Pauljensenia odontolytica_D. Next base: position 14,890 of record CATYYP010000004.1, read on the forward strand.
CGGACTGCGTGAAAAGGACCTGACCCTCGCGGTCTCCCTGGCCCTGAAGGAAGAACTGGAAAGCTACGACGGTGTGCGCGTCGTCATGACTCGCACGACGGACACCCGTCCCTCGGAAAACACCAGCGCCGACCTGTCCAGCCGCGTTGAGATGGCCGCAGCCGCGGATGCGGACGCCCTCGTCTCCATCCACTTCAACTCGGGCGCGCCCATCGCGAAGGGCGCCGAGGTCTGGTACCCGAATTCCTCCTCGTACAACTACGGCACCCACACGCAGGGGCGCACCCTGTCCACCGCTATCCAAAAGCAGCTCACCGGCCTTGGTCTGGCTGACCGCGGCATCAAGACGCGCGACAACCCCTACTACGACTACCCGGATGGCTCGACCGGCGACTACTACGCCATCATCCGCCAGTCGCGCGAAGAGAACATGACCGGCGTCATCGTCGAGCATGCCTTCGTGACCTCCGCATCCGACGCAGCCCTCCTGCGCAACGAGAGCTTCGTGCGCTCCATCGGTGTCGCCGACGCGACCGGCATCGCCCAGGCCTACGGGCTGAGCAAGGGCACCTGGCGCGCCACGGGCGACTCCTGGAGCTTCATCTCCAACGGCGCGGCCAAGACCGGCTGGTTCTCCGCCGGTGGCCGCTGGTACTGGGCTGGCTCCAACAAGCAGACGATCCGCGGATGGTCCACCATCAACGGACGCCGCTACTTCTTCGACGACTCCACCGCCATGGTGACGGGCTGGAAGAAGGAAGACGGCAAGTGGTACTACCTGCGTCCTGATGGCGACATGGCCACCGGCTGGGTGAAGGACGCCGGCTCCTGGTACTACATGAACGCCGACGGCGTCATGGTTACCGGCTGGCTCAAGGATGGCAACAACTGGTACTGGCTGCGCGCCAATGGTGCGGCCGCGATTGGCTGGACCAACGTTGATGGCGCCTGGTACCTCTTTGATGACGACGCGCGCATGCTCACCGGCTGGCAGCTGACTGAGGATGACAACCGCTGGTACTACATGCGTTCAAGCGGCCAGATGGTCACCGGCTGGCTCCTCGACGCCGGCAAGTGGTACTACCTGGATGGTGAGGGCGCCATGATGACCGGCTGGACCAAGGTGGGCGACACCTGGTACCACCTGAACTCCTCCGGCGCGATGAGCACCGGCTGGCTCCTGGACGGCGCCTGGTACTGGCTGGACCCGAACTCGGGAGCCATGGCGACGGGCACGGTTACCGTTGAGGGTCGCGCATCGAACTTCGCTTCCTCCGGCGCGTGGCTCGGCTACGCGGACGGCAGCGAGGCTCCGGCGGCCTCCCGCAGCGCCTCGCGCAGCGCCTCCGTCACGAACGCCTCCGGTCAGCGCCTCATCATGAGTGCACCCACAGCCTCGCGCTCGGAGATTATCGACGCGATGGAAGACGCCTGGGATCAGGCCGGCTACAGCTACCCGAGCGCGCTGGCCGCTGGCGGTGCGCCGACGATCCGCGACTTCGCGTCCATCGTCTACGACGAGGCCGTGGCCGAGGGTGTGTCCCCCGAGCTGGTCTTCGTCCAGGCGATGAAGGAGACGGGCTGGCTGCGATTCGGCGGCGACGTGACCGTCAGCCAGTACAACTTCTCCGGCATTGGCGCGGTCGGCGGCGGCGCGAAGGGCGCCTCCTTCCCGGACGTTCGCACGGGCATCCGCGCCCAGGTCCAGCACCTGCGCGCCTACGCGGACTCCTCGGTGACCACGGCGTCGCTCGCGAACGCGGTCGTCGACCCGCGCTTTACCTACGTGCGTAAGGGTGCGGCCCCCGTGGTCGAGTACCTGGGCATTCAGGAGAATCCCAACCGCACCGGCTGGGCCGCTGCCAAGAACTATGGCTACGACCTGGTGTCCATGATGAAGGCGTACTTCTGAGCGTTCTTCTGTGACGAGGCCGGGGCTGGCTGCGCGATTCAGCGCGGCTGGCCCCGGCCTCGTTTATCTGCGGCGCGCACATATGTTGCCCTCCGGTGCGGCATCTGCGTGACCGACTACAATCTCAAAGAGCGGTGTGTCCCCAGGGCCTCGGGCCGCGGGCCGCCTGAGCTGCGGACAACTACGTGTCAACGACTGTGAATGGAGGTGCCCGGGCGATGAGCTCCTACAGCGAGACGTACGCGTCTGATCCTCAGCTTTGGGACGTGGACGCGAGCTTCCTGCTCAAGTGCCAGTACGCAGACGGGACGCAGGCAGTCATTCTGTCTGGCTGGCATCGCCGGGCCATGGAGTTCGAGAATCCGATCGTTCTGCCCCCGCTGGACGATGGCGAGAGCTATCGGTACTGCCCCATCGGCGCGCAAACCCATCGCGAGGATCCGTGGAGCGGCATCGACAGGTACGAGCTCGAGGTGTCGCTCGATGGTGCTCACGACGGCGAGATCTCCTTGCTCCTTGAAAAGCTCATGGCACCGACCGTCGCTCACGCGCTGATGGCTTCCATGCCGGAGATGATCCAGCGGGTGTCTGCGAACAAAACGAACGTGCCTCTGCAGATCGACGCCGACACGAGGATCAGGTACGTCGATCTGCTGACCCAGAACCTGCCGGCCCGATCCGGCGATACCTCCGAGCCGCTTCGTGCCCTCCATCGCTGGTGCCGGATTTTCGACATGGGAAACGGCACCGTCTCGATCTACCAGCCGGTCTCGTCAGACCAGCTCGACAACCTTCGCTGGCCGCACAACGGCATCTGGCTGAACCGCGGGCAGGCATACTTCACCGAGCCGTCGGACGTGGGCAACATCGTTGAGGCGTTCTTGATCCCCATCAAGTACGAGCAATACAACCTTGAAAACTGGCGGATCGAGTTCGAATTCTGGGAGAACGAACCCTTCCAGATCATGATCAGCGACGACTCGGAAGAAGCCGCGCAGCGCCTCGGGCGGGCGCAGCGAGAAATCGGCGTGCTCTCGCAGTTTGTGACCACGGCCTTCCTCGTGTCCAGGAACCTCGAACGCCGTTCCAAGGTCAACGAACTCGTGACCGGGAACGAGGCCCTGCAGAGCCTCGCGACGCGCAAGGTCGCCGAACTCAAGGCGACGATCGAAGAATACCGACGGCTGCTCGAGCGGGCGTCCGGC
>CATYYP010000005.1 GCA_958415245.1 Schaalia odontolytica
TATTTAAGTAGTCTCGGGGGAATTCGTGCGACATAGCGGGTTACCACTCCGGCAAGCGGATCCAGGGACCCCACCAGCAACCACCTGCGCAACATAACTCTCCACACGCGGATAGGTTGCGACGATGCGGATAGGTTATCGCCACGCGGATAGGTTAATAAGCTATCCACATGCTCATAACCTATCCATATCGCAATAACCTGTCCGCGTACGAAAGCGGTTTGGTGGGCATGAAAAGCCAGAAGGGTCGGTACGGCCCGCCCACCGGCACACACTGCGGCTCGGCCCAGCAAACACAACGAAGCCGCCCGGCCCCACAGGGGGCCGGGCGGCTCACGCATCAGGCCGCTAGGCAGCCGTCAGCGAAGGTTTCAGCGCATCTGGGTGCCGTCGGAGCCCAGGCGCTGGCAGGCCTCGACGACGCGGGCAGCCATGCCGGCCTCGGCCGACTTGCCCCACGTACGCGGGTCGTACTGCTTCTTCACGCCGACCTCGCCGTCGATCTTGAGGACGCCGTCGTAGTTGCGCAGCATGTGGTCAACGACCGGGCGGGTGAACGCGTACTGCGTGTCGGTGTCGACGTTCATCTTGATGACGCCGTTGGCGACAGCGGTGGCGATCTCCTCGGCGGTGGAGCCGGAGCCGCCGTGCATGACCAGGTCGAAGGGACGGTGGTCGAGGCCGTAGTGCTCAGCGACCTCCTTCTGGATGGTGCCGAGCAGCTCGGGACGCAGCTTCACGTGGCCGGGCTTGTAGGCGCCGTGCACGTTACCGAAGGTCAGAGCGGTCAGGTAGCGGCCGTTCTCACCCAGGCCCAGGGCCTCGACGGTCTTGATGGCGTCGGCGGTGGTGGTGTACAGCTTCTCGTTGATCTCGCCAACGACGCCGTCTTCCTCGCCACCGACAGCGCCGACCTCGATCTCGAGGATCGTGTTGGCCTTGACGGACAGGGCGAGCAGTTCCTTGGCGATCTCGAGGTTCTCGTCGAGGTCAATGGCGGAACCGTCCCACATGTGGGACTGGAAGGTGGGCAGCTTGCCTTCGGCAACCTGGCCGGCCTCGATCTCGAGGAGGGGGCGGACCCAGGAGTCGATGTTCTGCTTGGCGCAGTGGTCGGTGTGCAGAGCCACGGTGATGCCGTAGTTCTTGGCAACCTCGGTCGCGTAGGCAGCGAGGGCCAGCGAGCCGGTGACGCGGTTCTTGATGGTGGAGCCGGAGCCGTACTCGGCGCCGCCAACGGACACCTGGAGGATACCGTCGGACTCGGCCTCGGCGAAGCCCTGGAGGGCGGCGGTGATGGTCTGGGACGAGGTCACGTTAATCGCGGGGTAGGCGAACTTGCCATCCCGTGCGCGATTCAGCATCTCTGCGTAGACCTCAGGGGTTGCGATAGGCACTTGGAGCCTCCTAATCGAGTGACAGTTTTGTCGTGATAGATTCTCTCACATTTTGCACGAGCGGGGAGGGGAAGGAAGTCCCGTTTGGACGGTTTTCTTCCAACCCCTCCCCGACTGCTATGCGTCAGTTGGAGCGGCCGACGCGGACTCCAAGTTCGGCGACAGACATGACGTCCGTCAGGTCCTTAGCAACGTCAGCCTGGGCCGAGGTGCCGCGGAATCGGAGGTAGGAGCCGTTGCCCGCAACCGGGATGTCCACGGTGCCGGGGACATTCGCCAGGGAGGTCACGAGGACGGGGTTGCCCTGTGCGCTCGGGTTGCCCTTGTTGTCGCCCTGCCCCTTGAGGGCGTCGCGCGATCCAGCGAGGTAGATCTGGACGTCCTTGGCGCGGCCCGAGGCCTTGGGGCCGTTGCCGGCGCGCGGCGTGTACGTGACGGCGCAGACGTCGTATCCGGTGGCGCCGTCGCCGATCTTCAGGTCGATCCAGTGCGGCCACTTGCGGGCGTTGTCGGTGCCGGGCAGCTTGGCCTTGTTGGCATCGATGTACTGGGAGTGCCAGTAGGTAGCGGGGTCACCGTCGGTGGCCATGGACTCCTTGCCGCGCTCCCAGCGTGTTTCGATGGAGTCGGCAGCCACGGCCTCGGCCTTGATGCGCGGGCCGCACACGCCGATCAGGCCTTCGCTGGCCACGGTCTTCTCACCGGAGTGCGAGACGGTGACCGTGAAGGTCGCTTCACCGAACTCGGTGGTGGGGCGTGCCCAGAACTTCACGACGCGGGTCTCGCCGGGGGTGAGGCGGTCGATCGGCTGGGGTCCGTTAGCGAGCTTCCAGGAGTTGGAGACCGCGGGGGTCAGGTGGATCTTGGTGGCGTCCGTGGTGCCCTTATTGGTGACGGAGACCTTGAGGACGGTTTCGCCCCAGTTCTCGTCGCCGATGACGGGCAGAGAGTTGCGATCCATGCCGGACAGGGCGGTCTTCGGGTAGGCCTCGTCACCTTCGCGTTCGATGCTCACGTCGAGGGCCGAGGAGGCCTGGGAGGTAAGGGTGAAGACCGAGTGGCTGTTGACGGTGACGTCGAACGGCAGCTGCGCGACGGTGCCTTCGGCTGTCTTTTCGCCACCGTTGGGGCGGCGCGACAGGTAGCCGGAGTCGATGACGCTCAGGTACTGGTTGGTCATGGCGTTGCGCAGGCGGAAGCCACCCTCGGCGGGTTCCGCAACCCACTTCTGGGGGTTACGCGTCGCGTAGTCGCCCTGGAACGTGGGGGTGAACTCCTGGCTCGTGTCGGCACACGCGTAGGCGGTTACCGGGTGTCCGGGGGTCGTCGACACGTGGGTCTCGGAGTTCGGCGTTTCCTCGGAGTAGACGGCGAGGCATCGGTTCGCGTTGACCGAGCGGATCTGGTAGTAGCCGTCGGGCGTGGCGGTCAGATCCCAGTTATCGGAGGCAGTGCCCGCGGTCGGGGTACCACCCGACACGCTCAGGGCTCGTCCGTCGGCCAGTGCGATCGTGTACTGGCCGGGGGCGAGGGTGTCGCGCGTGGGGTCGACGTAGGTGGAGGGTTCACCCAGGGCCTTGATGCGCGCCTTGAAAGCCTCAACGTTTCCGTCAGCCTTGGGGGTCTTGGCGTTCCAGAACATCTGGGCACCGTAGCGCAGGCCTTCGGTGACCCACGCTTCGGTCTCGTGGTCGGTGACCTTGCCGTGGCCGCCCTGCCAGATCGAGACCTTGCCGCCGCGGATGGAGGCGTCGGGCACCGTGTAGCCATTGTTCTGGTAGAACGAGTTCATCGTCCACGTTCCGTAGACGCCTTCCAGGCCCTTTACCTGCATGACGTAGGAGGACGGCTGATCGCGGTAGTAGTACAGGGCGGAGGAGGCGTTCACGAGGGTGTAACCCGCGTCGACGAGATCCTTGGCGGGCAGGCCGCGGTTGGCGTCCTTCTGGCTAGATTCGCCCTTGCCCCAGTATTCGATGATGACGTCCTTGTCGATCGGAATGCGCGAGATGTCGGCAATGCCGTCGTTCCACACGCGCAGCGTGCCGCCGCGGGACTTGACGTGCGCGTTGACCTTGTTGATGAAGTCGTTGAACGCGGCGTCGAAGGTCATCGACTGGTCGCCGTAGTGGTTGCGGATCTGTGCGAGGTACTTCTTGAAGTCGCCGGGGCCCTGCTTGAAGAAGAACTCGTCGGCGCCCATGTGCCATTCGGTAGAGCCGAAGGTGTCCATGTACTCGTCGATGAGGTCGAAGTAGAACTGCTGGGCGGCGGGGTCGATGAAGTTGAGGTGGTTGGGGCTCTTCTTGCCGGAGTCGTCGGAGACCTGGTACTGCGGGAAGTTGCCGAGGATGGTGCCGGTGTGGCCGGGGGCGTTGAGCAGCGGAACGACGCGAACGCCGACCTCGCGGCCGTGCTCAACGATGGCCTTGACCTCATCCTTCGTGTAGTAGGAGAAGGAGGTGGTGGCGGGGTACTTGTCGGACTTGATGCGCAGCTCAAGGGACAGGTAGTTCATCTTCAGGTCGGACATGCGGTCGATCTGTCGGGTGATCCAGTCCGGGGTGATGTGGGTGCCGCAGGCGCACAGGGTGGCGCCACGGTCGGCGAAGCGCGGGATGTCGGTGATGCTTCCGGCGGGCACGGTGCCCTGGCCGGCGCGCACAGCCTGTTCGATGGTGCGGGCGCCCCACAGGAGGCCGGCGCGGGTGGCGGCCACGACCTGGGCGCCGTTTGCGTTGACGGTCAGCTGGTAGCCCTCATCACCGAGGTCGGTGCGGGACGCGTTGATCGTGAGGGAGACGGCGTTGGAGGCGGGAGCCGCGCCGGTGCCCTCGGTGATGCCGGTGATGCCGGCGTCAGTGAGAGCGCGGCTCAGCAGGGCGCTGACGCCGGCAGCGTCGGCGGAGTCAGTGCGGACGATCTGCAGGCCGCTGGCAGGGGTCCAGGAGCCCGAGGCCGGGGCCCATCCTTCGAGTGAGGGGATCGTTCCGGGGACCTGGCTGGCCGCCTGCGCGTTCAGGTGGGAGGTCAGGGGGACGAGGACCGCGGCAACGAGGGCGCACACGGACGTGAGGATGAGTGCGACTTTCGCTCGGGTGCGCGCGAGCCGCGGCGCCCGCGCATGGCTTGGCGATGACTGAGGCATTAATTCTCCTGTTCAACGGTTTGCTTCCACGCAAACTGTCCAAAGCCCGAATTAAAACGGATGCTCCGTATCCATTCCGACTACTTTTTGGCCTGCAAATGCTATCAAAGATCGGAGGATAAAAACAATAGAAACGGTAAAAGATCAGTTGATCAGTGAGAATATCGGCCAACCGGGTTAATTAGTGCTTTTCAGTTTGACACTTCGCCCACAAGTCACTAGTTTTGCGCGCCGTCCAGACGCGACGCGTGCGCCCACATAACGATCGCGGCGGCATGACCAACATTCATGGACCGAGTCGAACCGCGCTGAGTAATGGCGACGACGATTTCGCACGCCCGGATCATCTCCTCGCTCAGCCCGGAGGCCTCGGATCCAAAAACGAGGCACGCGCGCTCGGGCAGCACCGCGCCTTCGAGCGCGACGGACCCCTCAACGTTGTCGACGCCGACGAGTGTCAAGCCTTCCTTCGAGCAATGCTCAACGAGTTCACGCACGTCGGGACGGTGATCCACCGGCAGGTAGCGGTCGGTGACCATCGCGCCGCGTCGGTTCCACCGCTTGCGCCCCACGACGTGCACGCGGCGCGCACCCATAGCATTCGCCGTTCGCACAATCGACCCGATGTTGAAGTCGTGATCGAGATTCTCCACTGCCACCTCGAAGGGCAGCGAGCGGGCAGCTATGTCCGCTCGAATCGCCTCCATCGTCCAGTAGCGGTAGCGGTCTTCGACATTGCGCCGATCCCCCGCCTTCAGGAGCTCCCGGTCGTAGTGCTCGCCGACCGGCCAGGCGACCTCCCCACCCGGCCACGGACCGACCCCGACCTGCCCGGACTGCGCGGCCCCGGCCTCGTCGTTCCCGCACGCGCCATCACGCGCGATGTCACATCCGTTTTCGAACTCGTTCACGGATCCCACCCTAGCGGCACCGTAGAATGGAGGCATGACTGCCCTGACGCACAAACCGACACCACTGACCGATTTGCCTCCCGTCACCGCGTGGCTCTCCGACATGGACGGTGTCCTGGTCAAGGAGAATCGTGCGCTTCCGGGCGCGAACGAGTTCCTCGCAGCCCTTCGCGAGAAGAGCATCCCCTTCCTGGTCCTCACCAACAACTCCGTGTTCACGAATCGCGACCTGTCCGCACGCCTGGCGAACTCGGGCCTGGACATCCCGGAGGAGAACATCTGGACCTCCGCGAACGCGACGGCCGCATTCCTGCACCAGCAGTCGCCCGGCTCGACCGCGTACGTCATTGGCGAGGCCGGCCTGACCACCGCGATCCACTCCGCGGGCTACGTGATGACCGAGATCGATCCCGAGTTCGTGGTGCTCGGCGAGGTGCGTTCCTACGACTTCCACGCGCTGACCCACGCGATCCGCCTCATCGAGGCCGGCGCGAAGTTCATCGCGACCAACCCTGACGTGTCGGGCCCCTCCGACGAGGGCACCCTGCCCGCCTGCGGCGCCATCGCGGCGATGATCACGGCGGCGACCGGACAGAAGCCCTACTTCGTGGGCAAGCCGAACCCCGTCATGATCCGCGCTGGCCTGAACAAGATCGGCGCGCACTCTGAGAGCGCCGCCATGGTCGGCGACCGCATGGACACGGACGTGCGCGCGGGCGTCGAGGCAGGCCTGCGCACCCACCTGGTCCTGTCGGGTTCCACGGCCCGCGAGGACATCAACAATTTCCCGTTCCGCCCCTTCGGCATCCACGAGGGCATCGGCGATCTCATCGAGCTCGTCGAGGCGGCGCACTGACCCACACCGATCCGGAAGGAACACCCATGACCAACGATTCCCACAAGGCGCGCCTGGCTACCCTCGTCCAGGAGCTCTCTGTCATCCACGAAAAGGTCACCCTGGCGTCGGGGCGCGAGTCCGACTTCTACGTCGACATGCGCCGCTCAACCCTCCACCACGAGGCGGCCCCCCTCATCGGTCACGTCATGCTGGACCTCCTGGAGGAGTCCGGCTTCGCCGTCGGCGAGGAGTACGTGGCCGTCGGCGGCCTGACGATGGGCGCAGATCCCGTCGCGACCGCGATGATGCACGCCGCCGCGTCGCGCGGCCTGGACCTGGATGCGTTCGTCGTGCGTAAGGCCGCGAAGGATCACGGCATGAAGCGCCGCATCGAGGGCCCGGACGTCGTGGGCAAGAATGTCGTCGTCCTCGAGGACACGTCGACGACCGGCGGCTCCCCGCTGGAGGCCGCGCTCACGCTGCGCGAGGCCGGCGCGAACGTCGTCGCCGTCGCGGTGATCGTGGACCGCGCGACGGGCGCGAAGGAGCGCATTGAGGCCGAGGGCTTCCCGTACTTCTACGCGCTGGGCCTGGAGGACATCGGCCTGGCCTGATTCAGCTTGCAGTGACGAGGCCGGGGCCGGGTTCTGCGTGAACCTGGCCCCGGCCTCGTTTCAGTGCGTGCGCCCTTACATGTGGGGCACGGAGCGCATGGCCCGCGCAGTCACCCATCGCGGGGCGACCTTCATGGCGCCCATGGCGACCTTGTAGGGGATGGTGGGGGTGACCTGAACGCGGCCCGCACGCACGGCGTCGAGGGCCTCTGTGACGACCTGTTCCGGGCTGGCCATGAGCCAGGAGGGGGTCGCACGCATGTCAACACCCGCGCGCTCGAAGAACGGTGTGTCGACGGGACCGGGGCACACGACCGTGGCGGTGATTCCCGATCCCTTGAGCTCGGCGGCGAGGCCCTCGGTGAAGGCGACGACCCAGGCCTTGTGGGCGGAGTAAGTGCCCGCGCCCGTGCGCGAGGCGACAGAGCCGACGTTGAGGATGGCGCCGCGTCCGCGCGAGCGCATGGAGATGCCGGCGTGGTGGGCCAGGGTCATGACGGCGCGGACCATGACGTTCAGGCCGTTGATTTCGTTGTCGAGGCTGTTGTCCAGGAACTCGGTTCCCAGTCCGAAGCCGGCGTTGTTGACAAGGAGGTCGACGGGAGCCAGGTCGGTCTTGTCGCGGTCTGCGGGCCCTCCCACGTCAAGGCGGGCGGCGACGCGTGCGCAGCCGGAGTCGGTGGACAGGTCGGCGGCGATCACCTCGGCGCGCACGCCGGCGACGTTCGCGAGCGAGTCCGCGAGCGCGCGCAGGGCGTCTTCGCTGCGCGCGACGAGCACCAGGTCGTGGCCCGCGGCGGCCAGTTGCCAACAGAATTCTTCACCAATGCCGGAGGTTGCTCCGGTGACCAGCGCTGTTCCCATGGGGGAAGTCTAGCGCCGCATGGTGCGCGCAGCACGAAGCCGGGGCGGGAACGCGCGTGCGTCCCGCCCCGGCTTGGCGTGTCATCGGGTCCGGATCAGGTATCCGGCTCCACCGCCGGCGAGGGCCGCCGGGATGACGAGGAGGACCAGCCAGTAGGGGCTCCATCCGCCGGAGCGTCCTCCGTCAATAGCCGCTGCGATGGGCATTGCACCAGCTGCGTCGGCCGTCCCGTTCTCGGGGGCGGCCATGCCACCGCTCTGCGCGACCTCACCGCTCTGCGCACCGCTCTGGGGCGCAGCCGAGGGGCTCGCGGACGGGGTGGCCGCGGGAGCCGCCTTCGGGGCGGTCACGGGTGCCGAGCTGGCCGCACCTGTCGTTCCACTTGCCGCTCCGGGGCTGCGAGCAGCCGGAGCGCCGGTCGCGCTACCACCGGTCGCAACGGGGGCTGCGGTACGGGACGCGCCGGACGAAGCCGGGGTGCCTGCGTTGGTCGCGGGCGCCGCGGGCGCTCGAACCGGGCCACCGGTGGGTGCGGGAGCCGGGAAGGGACGCGGCATCGGTGCAGGGTCCGCAGTCGGGGCCGGGGCGGGTGCGGGATCCGCAGACGGAGCCGGAGCCGGGTCCGTCGTCGGTGCGGGAGCCGGAGCAGGGTCCACGCTCGGAGCCGGAGCCGGGTCCGGATCGACGCTCGGAGCCGGGGCCGGATCGACGCTCGGTGCGGGTGCGGGCGTCGGCTCGGGTGCCGGGGTGGGGACCGGCTCCGGCACCGGCGACGGGCCGGGCGACGGCGTCGGAACGGGATCTTCCTCGACTGGCGCGGGCTGCTCATTGTGGCGTCCGGATCGGACGATCACGGTGAAGGACTGAGGCTCGACGAGGCTGCGTTCGCCACTGCGAGCGCCCACCTCGATGCGGTAGGTGCCGGGCGCACTGAAGACCCAGTTGCCGTGCATGTGCGTCGCCTCGGTCGTGTGAACGAGGCCGTCGCCCTTGGACGAGTCGAAGTGGACCTTCGCGCCCGCACCGAAGGTACCTCCCTGGAAGAATGCGACGCGGGCGCCTTCGGGGGCCTGCGCGAGGTGCAGGGTCAGGTCAGCACCCTCGGGCAGGGCCGCGTAGTCGATGCCCTCGGTGGACAGGCCGGGCCACACGATGTCGCTGTTCTGCGTCTCGGGCAGCACGTAGGTGGCGGTGCCCACCGGTCCGAGCACGTCGTAGCTCGCATCCGACAGGGACGCGGGACGCACGAAGCGCGCGTTGGGTGCAACCGTGAGGGTCGTGGAGCCGACGGTGCGCAGCACGGAGGTGCGCGCGTTGGTCAGGGAGTCATCCTTGACGGCGAGGCCGTAGGTAAGTCCACCCTCGCCGCTCGCCTGGGTGAGGCGCACGTCCAGGTGTCCGCGCGCAATCTCGACGGGGTCGCTCAGCAGGGACAAGGCCGGGGCCGGGGTTGCGTCGTTTCCGCCGTTATCGGGCGCAGGAGCAGGCGCGGGCGTCGGGTTCGGAGCCGGTTCGGGCTCTTCGGGGGCTGCGATGCCGTCGCGCATCTTGAGCATCGCGGTGAGGCCCACGTGGGGGCCAACGGTCACGTCGGAGGCTTCCGCAACGGTCATGACCGCGTCAGAAAGCGGGTGCGGGCGCAGGGTGACACGCATGTACATGGGGTCGGACTGACACACGCCGAGGTCCTGGGTCTTCATGTCCATGCCGCCCGCGCCCAGGGTGCCTTCCATGGAGCACCATGGGCTGAAATCCCACTTGGATTCGAGGAACTCGATCTTGTAGGTGGCGCGCAGGGTCGGGTCGTTGGCGCGCACCGTGGCGGTGTACTGATCGGTCGAGCCGGGGACGAGGTCGTAGGAGACCTCGACGCGGCGCGAGGAAATCGGCAGGTGGTCGGGGTTCCACACGGGAGCCGGGTCCGGGTTGGAGGGACCGAGGATCGTGTCGGTGCCACCGACAGTAACGGGCTCGGTGTCCTTCTGGGAGTACTGAACGGTCTGCGAGATCCAGCGCGCCGAGGCGGAGTCGCCGGGAATGTAGATCGCCTGGACGGCAGCAGCATCCGCGCCCAGCAGCTCGGAGACCGTCGCTCGACCACCTTCAACGGGAACTTCGGTCAGGAAGTAGCCGTTGACGGTGATCCACGCGCGCCCGGTGTCGGTGGCGACGCCCGTATCGATCGTGATGTCGGTCAGGTGGTTGTCGCCGGGGTGCTCACGCTCGGCGTGGTGGGACACGGTGAGCGTCGGGGTAGCCGCGCTGCCGTCGGCGCGCTCGGCACGCGCCGCGTTGTACGCGGATTCAATGTCCTTGATCGTGCCGTCGGCGGGGTTCGCGCCGCCGACCTGCCAGACCAGCGGCGTGATCGGCGAGGAGTAGATAGCGGTGCCGTCGGCGCTGCGAGCGGTCATCTTGTAGTTCGCGACATAGCGACCCGGCTGCGTGAAGGTCGTGTACAGGTGCGTGTGGCGCGGGTTGTAGACGCTTCGGTATGCGGTGTCGTGACTGGAGAGGAAGCGGTTCACACTGTCGCCGTTGTCAATGAACATCTCCATGCGACCCGGGCCGTCGACGCTGATGAGGTCGAGCGTGTAGGTTTCGCCCTCGAACTTGTCGGTGTCTCCGATTTCGCCGGCGCCGAGGCCCGCCCAGATGGGCGTGTTACCGGGGCCGGGGTTCTGGGGTGCAGCGTTCAGGACGGTACCCTCGGCACCCAGGAAGGATAGGTCGGGACGCTTGGCCGGGATGACGAGCTGCGACTTCGCCTCGTCTTTTTCGCCGGTGCCGGTCCACGCCTTGGGGATCCACAGAGCGGTCTTCTCCATCGGCATGTTGATGGTGTTCAGAGAGAAGCTGTTGGTGTCGTCATGCCAGACGGGGATGGGTGCATCAACGTGCTGTCCGGTAACGATCCATTCCTTGTCCTGGTCGGGACCGGCCCACGCGGCGGCGGGGGTCAATGCCAGGAAGAGGGCGAGCGCAGCCGTGCTGATGCGTCGCAGGTGTGACATTCGAGTGCCTTTTCTAGCTATGTTGTAGGTGAGAATCATTATCACTCTAAATAAGCTCACACACAACTCACACCGATCAGGCATGTTTCACGCGTGTTTCACGCAGCCTCCTCTCTCCCCCGCCGATAGGCTCGACCCCATGAGATTTGCGACCTGGAACGTCAACTCCATCCGCACGCGCGTCGACCGCGTCATCGCTTTCCTTGAGCGCTCAGGCACGGACGTGCTGGCCCTGCAGGAAATTAAGTGCCGCCCCGACCAGTTTCCGACGGAAGCCTTTGAGGAGGCGGGCTACCACGTCGCAATCCACGGTCTCAACCAGTGGAACGGCGTCGCCGTCGCTTCCCGTCTGCCCATCCTGGACGTGCAGGACCACTTCCCCACCCAGCCCGCCTTTGGCGAACCGCCCGTGGTCGAAGCTCGCGCGCTCGGCGTCACCATCGACACAACCGACACACTCCCCTCCGAGGATGGGCAGGCCTCGTCGATAACGATCTGGAGCCTGTACATCCCCAACGGCCGCGAGCTCACGCACGCGCACTACGCCTACAAGCTGGAGTGGCTCGCAAACCTCGCCGAGCAGGGCCGTGGCTGGCTCGCCGACCCGAGCGCCCTGATTGCCCTCGTCGGCGACTGGAACGTTGCTCCCCTGGACGAGGACGTGTGGGACATGAGCGCCTTCGAGGGCGCCACGCACGTGTCGGCGCCCGAGCGCGAGGCCTTCGCCGCTTTCGCCGCGGACGGCTGGGTTGAGGTCACGCGCGAGCGCGTCACAAACTACACCTACTGGGACTACCAAAAGCTGCGCTTCCCCAAGAACGAGGGCATGCGCATCGACTTCGCCTACTGCTCGCCGGCCCTCGCCGCGCGCGTGAGCAGCGCACAGATCGACCGCAACGAGCGCAAGGGCAAGGGCGCGTCCGACCACGTGCCCGTCATCGTCGACGTCGACTAAGAGGTAACCGAGGCCGGAACTCAGCCGGCCGATATGGGTCGAGGCCTGGGCGCGTGCCCAGGCCTCGTTCCGTATCGATTACGCGTGCTCGCGCGCGAGGCGCAGCAGCTCGGAATTGAGGGCTGACCAGTTGTCGTGATGCCACTGCCCGAAAGGTTCCGCGCCAACGAAGGCGGCGCTGGCGCGAAGGTCGCGGTCCGCCCACACGAAGGAGCCGGATTGTCCGAAGTGCCCGATCGTGCGCGGGGAGGCGTCGGGCGCGGTCCAGTGCGGCGATTTCTCACCGCGAATCTCGAGGCCAAGGCCCCACGGGCAGGGATTGAAACGCCCGTAGCCGGGCACGACGCCTGCGAGCGCAGGAAACTGTGACAGAGCGGCGAGGGCTGCCAAGGGCCCACTCAGCAACGTTGGGCGTGCGAGCTCGGCGCCGAAGAGGCTGACGTCGGTCGCACTGGCGATCCCCGCATGAGCGGGGCTACCGGGAATATCGGCCGTCGCCATGCCGAGCGGCTCGAAGACCGTCTCACGCACCCAGTGCGCAATGCCGACGCCGGTCGCGGCCTCAATCACCTCGCCGAGGACGTCGAAACCCTCGTTCGAGTAGATCCGGCGCTTCTCGGGAGCAGCGACGGGGCGACGCCCCTCGAACGGCAGGCCCGAGGCGTGGGCGAGCAGGTGACGGACCGTCGCCCCCTCGGGACCCGCAGGATCATCGAGGGAAATCAGGCCTCGTTCGACAGCAACCAGCACCGACCAGGCGACGATCGGCTTGGTTACCGACGCGAGCGGGAAGACGCGATCGACGTCTCCGTGCGCAAAGACGACGTCGCCCCCGACACGAAGGACGAGGGCGACATCAAAGGATGGCAGTGGGCCGATCACGCGGTGGCCTCCGGAGCCGGAGCCGCACCTGCCTCGGCGGCTGCGGTGGTCTTTTCGCTGATCTTACGCAGCGTGCGCGCGTAAACTTCTGCGACCTCCTCGGGGACCGAGGCCCCGAGCTGCAGCACGTAGTGCGCAGGCAGGCGCAGGAGCTGCACACACACAGCGAGGAAGTCCGCGACGAACTCACGAGCGTCGATCGGTTCGTCGTTGTAGCGAGCCGAGACGACGGAGCCGTACCAGTAGCGGATGAGGATCCTCGCAAGCGTACGAGGAGTCGTACCGATTTCGGCGCCTTCCTCGTCCACGAAGGTCTGGATCATCGCAGTGAGAGCTTCCTCCATCTGCTGGGTGCGGTACTTGTAGTGCGCGTGTGCAGGGTGCGTCTCAGAGGAGGACTCTGCCCACAGGACACAGTCCAGTGCGATGGCCGCGTCGGCGCCGGGCTTCATGGCGAAGCGCATTTCCCCGACCGCCCAGTCAACAAACGAGCCTGCGGTGATGCCGCCCTCGTCGAACCCGCCTTCGGCCTCTTCGTTAATGGAGACGTCGAAGAGCGCGTTCATTTCCTCGTGACGCTGGATCGCGCTGCGCAGGATGGCTTCCTTCGACGGGAAGTGATAGACCACCGCGGGGTGCGAAATGCCGACTCGGCGGCCAAGGTCACGCAGGGAAAAGCCGTTATAGCCTCGCTCTGCAATCAGAACCATCGCTGCCGAGAGGATGGATTCACGCGTCGCCTGTCCTACGGAGTAGGCGCCACGGGCCTTCCTCTGGGTTGTCATATCATCTCCTGCTGTTGCGGGCACCACATACCGAGCGTCCGAAATACACACTGGTAGTCAGTGTACCGCGCAATCTCAGGGTTTATCAACATTCATGACAAGCCCGTCAATGGAATCGTTGATGTCAACTGTCACATTCTGACCATCTTGAACGTCTCCACTGAGCAGCAGCTTGGCCAGTCGATCGCCAATCTCGCGCTGAATCAAGCGGCGCAGCGGACGCGCTCCGAAGGCCGGATCATAGCCGACTCGAGCAAGCCATCCACGGGCCGGTTCAGTTACTGTCAAACCGATGCGACGCTCGCGCAGACGAGACTCCAGCGATGCAACGAGCAAATCGACGATCTCGCCCAGATTTTCGCGGGTAAGAGCGTCAAACATGACCGTCTCATCCAACCTATTGAGGAACTCCGGACGGAAGGCCGCCGACACGACGGACATGACAGACTCCCGCTTTTCTTCGGGTGTCAAATCGGGGTCCGCCAGGAACTGCGATCCAAGGTTCGAGGTGAGGATCAGAATGGTGTTGCGGAAGTCGACCGTCCGCCCCTGTCCGTCAGTGAGACGTCCATCATCCAGAACCTGCAAAAGAATGTCGAAAATCTCAGGATCAGCCTTCTCAACTTCGTCCAGCAGAACCACGGAATAGGGACGACGGCGCACCGCCTCGGTCAGCTGACCGCCCTGCTCGTAGCCCACGTACCCCGGAGGGGCACCGACGAGGCGTGCCACCGAGTGCTTTTCGGAGTACTCGGACATGTCGATACGCACCATCGCACGCTCGTCGTCGAAGAGGAACTCCGCGAGAGCCTTGGCCAGCTCCGTCTTACCCACACCCGTCGGGCCGAGGAAGAGGAACGAACCGGTCGGACGGTTCGGGTCAGACAGGCCAGCGCGGGAGCGACGGACCGCATCGGACACCGCACGCACAGCATCTTTCTGACCGATGAGGCGCTTTCCGAGCTCGTCCTCCATGTGCAGGAGCTTGTCCGTCTCCGTTTGCAGGAGCTTGCCCGTCGGAATTCCGGTCCACGCCTCGATCACCTCGGCGATCTCTGCGGGGCCGACCTTCTCGGCGATCATCGGCTCGTCGTCGCTACGGGCATCCTGTTCCTCGGCCTGCACTTCCGCCTCGGCGATCTGACGCTCGACTGCCGGGATTTCACCGTTCTGCAGGCGCCCGGCCTCCTCCCAGCGCCCCTCGCGTACGGCGAGGTCCAGCTGCGTACGCAGCGAGTCAAGCTGGACGCGCAGGTCACCAACGCGGTTGTGACCAGCCTTCTCAGCCTCCCAGCGCGCCGTCAGAGCGCGCAGACTCTCCTCGCGGTCGGCGAGGTCGGCGCGCAGTTTGCTCAGCCGCTCCTGGGTAGCCTCATCCAGGCGCTCCGGATCGGACTCGGTCAGGTAGGACTCCTCCATGCGGAGGCGATCCACGCTGCGACGCAGCTCGTCGATCTCGACGGGCGAGGAGTCCAGCTCCATGCGCAGGCGCGAGGCTGCCTCGTCGATCAGGTCGATCGCCTTGTCGGGCAGCTGGCGCCCCGTGATGTAGCGGTTCGACAGGGTCGCCGCGGCAACGAGGGCACCGTCGGAGATGGTCACCTTGTGGTGGGCCTCGTACTTCGGCGCAATACCGCGCAGGATCGCGACGGTGTCCTCAACCGAGGGCTCGCCGACGAACACCTGCTGGAAGCGGCGCTCCAGCGCCGGATCCTTTTCGATGTTCTCGCGGTACTCGTCGAGAGTCGTCGCGCCGACCATGCGCAGCTCGCCGCGGGCGAGCATGGGCTTGAGCATATTGCCCGCATCCATCGCGCCCTCGGAGCCGCCGCCCGCACCAACGACGGTGTGCAGCTCGTCGATGAAGGTGATGATTTGCCCGTCCGAGCGAGAAATCTCGGACAGAACCGCCTTCAGGCGCTCCTCGAATTCGCCGCGGTACTTCGCGCCGGCAACCATCGACGCAACGTCGAGGGAGACGAGGCGCTTGTCGCGCAGGGACTCCGGGACATCGCCCGCGACGATGCGCTGAGCGAGGCCTTCAACGACGGCCGTCTTGCCGACGCCGGGCTCACCGATCAGAACCGGGTTGTTCTTGGTGCGACGGGACAGGACCTGCACGACGCGGCGAATCTCGTTGTCGCGGCCGATGACCGGATCGAGCTTGCCTTCGCGCGCCACCTCCGTCAGGTCACGCCCGTACTTGGACAGGGCCTCGAAGGAACCCTCGGGATCAGCCGAGGTGATCGGATCGGGGCGCAGCTGCGCGAGGGCCTGCGTCAGCGCATCAGCCTCGACGCCGCCCTGGGCAAGGATGCGACCCGCCTCGGTCTGCGACGCAGCCAGCGCGATCAGCAGGTGCTCGGTCGAGATGTACTGGTCACCGCCGGCCTCGGCGCGCTCACCAGCGTCGCGAACGACCGCGAGCAGAGCGTTCGAGGGCTGGGCGCTTCCGGTGGATGTGCCCTGCGCACTCGGGAGCGCAACGAGGGCATTGCGGGTGCGCGCGCCGATCGCACGCACGTCGGCCCCAACGGCCTCGAGCAGGGAGAGCGCGATGCCTTCGCGCTGTTCGATCAGTGCTTCAAGCAGGTGGATGGGCTCGACCTGCGGGTTACCGGCTGCACCGGCAGCCTGGAGCGCAGAGGAGACGGCCTCCTGCGCCTTTGTCGTCATTTCACGTGCCATGAAATTACTCCTCCAAATGGTTTGTCTGGTGGCGTCGAGTCACTCAACGCCTTCTGACAGACACAACGAAGCCAAAGTTGAGTCTATTCCACTCAACTTCAATTTTGGGGAGGATGTGAGTCAGTTCTCGGGCAGCCAGGCAGGGCCGTCAAACCCGCGCTGATGACCGCCGGCAGGACCAGACCCTTCATCGTCATCAAGGCCATAGCGCTCCTCGAGCGCACGGAAAAGCTGAAGGGTCGTTGCCAGCGCACACATCACCTGCTGCACGAGCTGCGCATCCGTCGCGCCATACTCGTAATCAGCATTCACCTCGGCGACAACACGGTCCCCCTCGTCCTGATCAGCGACGTAGGCCTTGGGCCACAGGAACTCGCCGTGCCACGCCTGCAGGAAGTCACGCAGATCCTCACCGAATTCAATGGGAACGAGGCTCCTCATGAAGGCGACGATCGACAGCACCTCGCGCGAGTCACCGAGGAAGCGGAAGCAGAACAGGTGCCCCTCCCACAAACCGCAGAGGTCCCCATCGCTATCGATACGCCAAGCCCACCCCTCAGAGTCAAAAAGGAGCCCTAGGCGCTCCTGCGTGATGGGGCGAACCATATCGAAACGATTGGCTTCAAACTCCGAATTACCCGTGACAATTCCTTCCGGAGGTGCTGCATTGCTACCTCCCCATTGTTCCATATCAGAGGCGGTATCGTCCGGCAGTTCGCGGCGGCGAGGCGTCTCCTCACCGCCGGTTCCTCCGTCGGCATCCGCCCGCCATAGCCAGCCCATGATGTACCCCTAGTCGTGCCGATGATTGGTGACGCGCCACCGCGTCGCTACCGATGGGGCGAGAGCGCGCCGATCGCCCCTGACTGCGGTCTGCACATGCATACTCATTGGCGCCTCCTCAGCTCACCTCATCGTGTTACCAGCACGTGTCTTGATAACTTCACAGTAGCGCAGAAACCGCGAAAAACCAACGCCCTTGACTGATTCAGGCACGCGGAGGAGACGCGCAACAAGACAGCGCGTCACCATCGTCGCAGCTCACCCCGCAGTGCTCACACCACTTCGCAATAAATGTATAGTCGCTCACATTTCGATATAGCCCTTGCAAGTGGAGCCCATTTCTATTAAATAGAAAAATTTCACTCGCTGTCGCTCGCACTCCCCTGCGCACGCCCATCGGGCTCGACACCCAGCGTGGGGACCGGAGCCACCGGGAACGACGAGGCC
>CATYYP010000006.1 GCA_958415245.1 Schaalia odontolytica
CGCGGATTTCCTGCGGGTCCTCGGTGCGCGGGTTCTCGTCCGTCACCCACAGCACGTCGGCTTCACGCGCGGCGATCTGCGCGAGGTGTTCACGCTTGGTGGCATCACGATCGCCGTCCGTTCCAAAGACGACGACAACACGGCCGGGGGTCAACTCGCGGGTCGAGCGCAGAGTCCATTCGAGGGCTTCGGGCGTATGCGCGTAGTCGACAATGACGAGCGGCTGACCGCCGGGCGTCGGGTTGACCTTCTCCATGCGTCCCGGGATCTGGGGAGCATCCTCGATCGCCGAGATCACATCCGCAAGGTCGATGCCGAGGCTCACCGCGCTGACGATCGCGACGGCGGTGTTTTGAATATTGACCTCTCCCAGGATCGGCATGGCAACGCGGTGCCCGGTGCCCGACGGGTCGACAAGGGTAAACACGGTGCGTCCGATCGTCTGATCGGGCGTGACATCGCGGACCTGCCAGTCGGCGGCTTCCTCGGTTAGGGCGGACACCGTCGTGACCGGCACAGAAGCCTGCTGAGCGAGGCGGCGACCCCATTCGTCATCCACGCAGATGACGCCGTGGCGGGAATGCTCGGGGGTGAACAGGAGCGCCTTCGCCTGGAAGTAGTTCTCCATGTCACCGTAATAGTCGAGGTGGTCATGCTGCAGGTTCGTAAACGCGGCAACGTCGAAGACAATGCCGTCGACGCGGTGCAGGGAGAGTGCGTGTGCGGACAGCTCGATAACACCCGCGCCGCACTCGTACTGTTCGGTGGCCGCCAGGAAGCGTGCGATGACGGGAGCCTCGGCGGTCGTGCGTACGGCCTCGAACGAAATGGGGCCGACGTGCGTTTCCACGGTGCCGCACAGCGACGCGTTGGGGAAGCGTGACGCGATGGCGGCGCGCATCAGGTAGGAGGTTGTCGTCTTTCCATTCGTGCCAGTCACCGCCATCGTTGTGAGGCGAGTGGCGGGGGACACGTAGATGTTTGCGCACAGCTGCGGAACGATGGCGCGCGGGTCGGCCACCTGAATGACGGGCACGCCCAGGCCTCGTTCGAACGCCTGCGTGCGGCCCTCCTCGTCGGTGAGAACGATGCTCGCCCCGGCCTCGATCGCCGCGTGCGCGAAACGAATGCCATGCTGCTTAAGGCCCGGGATTGCGACGAACAGCCAGTCGGCCTCGCAGTCGTCGGACGAGACTGTGATGCCGCGCAGGCTGAGCGGGGACTCTGCGATCTGCGCGAGCTGGCTGTCGGCGGCGTAGAACCCCTGGATGTCCAGGCCCGCCAGGGCAGTCTTCAACGAGACCGGCGCGATCGTGGGACGGATATCAGTCACTGAAGTCATGTGTCTACTCTAGTTCGTCGCGACGGCGGCGCGCGCCACACATACCGGCGGTGACACAGTAAGATAGGGGGCATGCAGATTTTGACACGCAACGAAGCAACCCATCGCGCTGCCCATCTTCATGTCTCGGCCATCGACGTCGTTGTCGATCTTCGAGATGCACAGGACACCACGAATCCCACGTATCCCGTGACGTCGACGCTGACGTTGACGTCGGACGAGGAACGTACCTTCATCGACATCGCTGGCGAGGTAAAAGAGGTTCTCCTCAACGGCGAACCCCACCCGTTCGACGACGATGAAGACCGCGTGTGGGTCGGTGGCCTGCCGGTGGGGGAGACGATCACCCTCGAGGTTCGCGCCCTAGCCAGCTACTCACGCAGCGGCGAGGGCCTGCACCGCTACACCGATCCCGAGGATGGTGAGGTCTACCTCTACACCCAGTTCGAGCCCAACGACGCTCACCGTGCGTGGCCGTGCGTGGATCAGCCGGACGTGAAGCCCGAGTGGACGTTCCACGTCATTGCTCCCGCAGGCTGGGTCGTCTCCTCCAATGGAGTTGAGACTGCCGCCGAGGCCGTGGATGACTCGGGTGCGCTGCGCCATGACTTCACGGCGACCCGCCCGCTCTCGAGCTACATCACGGCGATTGTCGCCGGCCCGTGGGCGGTCATCGAAGGTGGCACGTGGAGCGGCGGAGCGTCGGATGGCGGCCACGCCGAGCTCGAGCTGCGCCTGCTGTGCCGCCGTACGCTCGTGCGCTACCTCGACTCCGACGACGTGTTTGAAGTGACTCGTGCAGGACTCGACTTCTTCCACGAGCGCTACGGAGTGACCTTCCCGTGGGGATCCTACGACCAGGTCTACGTGCCCGAATACAACCTCGGCGCCATGGAAAACCCGGGATGCATCACCTTCAACGAGAACTACATTTCGCGCTCGACGCCCACCTTCTCCGAGCGTCAGCGCCGCGCGAACACGACGCTGCACGAAATGTGCCACATGTGGTTCGGCGACCTCGCCACGCCCTCGTGGTGGGATGACCTGTGGCTCAAGGAGTCCTTCGCTGAGAATCAGGGGGCCAGCGCGATTGCGACGGCGACGCGCTACGTCGGCGAATGGGCGAACTTTGCAATGAACCGCAAAATCTGGGCTTACACGCAGGACCAGATGCCGACCACGCACCCGATCGCCGCCGATATCCCGGACGTCGCCGCCGCCAAGACAAACTTCGACGGCATCACCTACGCGAAGGGTGCCTCCGTTCTCAAGCAGCTGGTCGCCTGGGTCGGGGAGGACGCCTTCTACGAGGGGGCCCGTCGCTACTTTGCCGAGCATCAGTTCGGTTCGACCAACCTGCAGGACCTGCTTGTCGCGCTTGAAGGCGCCTCGCAGCAGGAGCTTTCTTCCTGGAAGAGCGCGTGGCTGGAGACCTCCGGTCCGTCGACGCTGTCCGCTTCGTGGGTCACCGATAGCGTCGGTGCGATCACGGACTTCACGCTTCATCAGGGTGGCGAGGCCTGCAACGGTGTGCTGCGTCCCCACCGCGTGACCGTTTCGACGTGGCGCGTCGCTGCCGGGGCGCTTGAGCGTACGCATGTGTTCGACGTCCGTATCGACGGTGACAGCGCCCCCATTGATCCCGAGGGCGTTGTGGCGGTGCCGGGCGGCGCCGCGTCCGCTGACCTTGTCGTCGTGAACGACGATGACCTCACCTACGCGATCTCGCGCCTCGACGAGCGCTCGACGGACGTCGCGCTGGCTTACGTGGGCACCATTGATGCGGCTATCACGCGCGCTGTTATCTGGGCGTCTCTCTGGAACGCGGTGCGTGACGGTCTGCTGGATCCCCGTCGCTTCGTGGTCGCGGTTCTCAACGCCGTTCCGTCCGAAACTGAACCCGCGATCCGCGATCGCCTCCTGCTGTTCGTCGCCGAGGCCATCTCGGCCTTCCTGCCTGGCCAGGCTCGCTCGGACGTGCATGACCAGGTGCTCGCGACGACAATTCGTCTGTCTCGAGAGACCGAGGACTCCGACGCGTGGCGCTCGTACACGCGCGCATTCATCGCTGAGTTCGCCGCCCGTGGAGGTGACGAGTATGAGGCGACGGTCCGGGACTTCGCCAACAGCGACAACCCCGATATTGCCTGGCGTGCGCGCCGCGCCCTGGCTGCACGCGGCCTCATCGATGAGGAGTCCATCGAGGCCTGGCGCAGTGCTGACGGCTCAGGCGAAGCCGCTCGCATGAGCGTCGAAGCCCTCGCGTCACTGCCCTCGGAAGAAGCGCGCGCGCGGGCCTGGGAGTCAGTGTTCTCCGATTCCCTGTCGAACGACTACCTGACCGCAACCCTGGCCGGCCTGCAGGCCTCGTCGTGGGAGGGTGAGACCGGAATTGAGAGCGCCGTCGAACGCATGATCGCCTACTGGGAGAGTCACACGATCGGCATGGCACTGCGTTACGCCAACGGCGTCCTAGCTCTCGGTGTCGACATCGACCGCGATGGCAGCGTCGAGCGCTCCGTCGGACTGCTGCGCCGCTGGATCGACGAGCACGAGGATGCCCCTGCGCAGCTGCGCCGCATCGTCGTCGAGCACCTCGATGCGTTTGAACGCGACGAGCGCGTGCAGCGGCGCTGGAGTTCGGGCCAGTGACGCAGCCGGGACATCGAGGCACGAAGCCAGGGGAGGAGCACAACGACGCTCCTGCCCAGGCCTCGTCCGTGGACCCTGCGGCCTCGATGTCCCTGCTCACGTCGCTCCTTGCCAATCCGCTGGACGCCGGCTACGAGCACTACCAAGCAGACCACGGCTCACGGCCCACGAGCCTTGTCAGCCGTATCGCCGTCTTCGCAGTGGCCGTAGCGCTCGGGTTTGGATCGGTCATCGCTATTGGGTCGCTGCGGCGCCCGTCCAATGATGTGAAAGCCGACCTGAAAGAGCAGGCTGCCACGCGGTCGAGCAACGTCGAAGCCTTGAACGATGAGGTGCAGTCGCTCGGCCGCGCGATCGATGACCTCTCGCAGTCTGGCTCACCAATCGCCGTGGATGGTGCGCGAGACCTGGTGACGGCGACACGACCTGTGAGCGGCCCCGGCATCACCGTCACGCTGACGGATCGAAGCGGCCCGGGAAAGGGCAGCGGAGCTGTCCGAGACCAGGACGTTGCGATGGTCGTCAACGCCCTCTGGGCTGCCGGCGCGGAGGCCATTTCAGTCAACGGCCAGCGCATCGGACCAGATACTTTCGTGCGCACCGCGGGGTCGGCCATTCTGGTCAATGTGACCCCCGTGTCCTCTCCCTACGAGGTCACGGCGATCGGGGACTCGAACGCGCTGTCCGTCGCGCTTGTCCGGGGCTCGACAGGCGACTACCTATCCGCCGCCCAATCAGTCAGCGGTATGACCGTGAGCTCGAAGGTCTCCCAGTCGCTGCGCATGGAAGCGCTGGCACCGACCTCATCGCAGTACGCACAACCGCTGGATACACAACCCGAAGGAGACACTCAATGATCGCCGTCATCGGATTGATCATCGGCATTGTTCTCGGCGTCTTGCTCGACCCGACAGTGCCCGCGTGGCTGGCCCCGTTCCTTCCCGTCGCGGTCGTTGCCGGCCTGGATGCGCTTTTTGGCGCGGGACGTGCGTGGCTGGAGGGGCGCTTCACAGACCGCGTGTTCGTGACCTCTTTCTTCTGGAACGTCGTCGTTGCATGCCTGCTGGTGTTTCTGGGGACTCAGCTGGGTGTTGGATCCGCCATGACCACGGCAGTAGTCGTCGTGCTCGGTATTCGAATTTTCTCGAACACCGCATCGATCCGCCGTCTGCTCCTGAAGGCCTGACATGAGCGAACAGAACCAAGAGACGATTCCCTCCGTGTCCGAGAGTGCGCCCGCGCCCCGCGGGCACGGCGTTCACCGTGAGCCACACAGCGGCCCGCGCCTGTGGGCACGCGCGCGACAGGCGTTCTTCGCGCTGCCCCGTGGGCTGCACGTCGTGATGCTCGTGATCTTTATGATTTTGGGGTTCGCTCTTGCCACGCAGGTGAGGGCGCAGCGATCCGACCCCCTCGAAGGACTCTCCGAACAAGATCTTGTCACGGTGCTCGATGAGTTGGGCACGCAGGAGCAAAACCTGCGCACGCGTCGCGGCGAACTGTCCAGCGAACTAGACGACCTGCGCAGTGCCGCCGATGAGGCACAGGCCCGAGAGCAGGCGGCACGTAAGGCCGAAACGCAGGCACAGATCGCTGCGGGTACAGTGCCGGTCCGCGGTCCCGGCGTGACAGTCTCGGTCGTCGACGCCGGCGCAAACCTGACGTCGACGCAGTTCGTCATGACGCTGGGCGAATTGCGCAATGCGGGTGCCGAGGCCATCGAACTCAACGGTATTCGCCTGTCGACACGGTCGTCCTTCACCGGGCAGGCCGGCTCGATTGCGGTCGATGGAATTCCCATTGAGTCGCCCTACACGTGGAAGGTGATCGGGGAGTCTCAGACGATCGCCACGGCGTTGGATATCCAGGCTGGTTCGGCGGCGCAGATGCGCGCTAAGGGAGCCAATGTGGCGATCACGCCGTCGACTGACATCACGATCGAGTCGATTGCGACTCCGCGCCCGCCCCAGTTCGCCACCTACCAGTAAGGTCCCACCGTATAATTGGTGGGGGAGTCACCGTGCCCGCGCTTGTCGGATGGTGAACGTTTACACTTAATGCAGTCCCTGAAATGATCGTTTGGAGCGCACAATGTCCGACAACCAGCCGCTTGACCCGACCGCAACCTCCATCTTTGGCCTCGCGCCTGTCACGGAGGACGTCGAGGAGGCGCCCGTTGCCCTGTCTGCTCGCGATCGTGAGGCCGTCGAGGCGCTGCCCGCCGGTTCCGCACTCCTGATTGTTCAGCGCGGCCCGAACACGGGCGCCCGTTTCCTCCTTGACCCCGAGGTGACGAACGCTGGTCGGTCTCCCAAGGCCGACATCTTCCTGGACGACGTGACGGTCTCACGCAAGCACTGCCAGTTCATCGCTTCTAACGGTGGCCACATCGTGCGTGATTCCGGTTCGCTCAATGGCACGTACGTCAACCGTGAGCGCGTCGATTCGATCGAATTGCACGCTGGTGACGAGGTGCAGATCGGTAAGTATCGCCTGACCTATCAGCCGTCGACCAAGCAGGCCTGACGTGTGCGCAGCTCTTGCACGTCGTCACGAGGTTGCTTCCGCGCAGGAAGTGACCTCGTGGCCGCATGATGCGGACCATTCGCCGGAGCTGTCGATCGGCCGTGTTGTTGATGCACTGAAGGACGAGTTCCCTGCGATCTCGCTGTCGAAGGTTCGCTACCTGGAGAGCGAAGGGCTTGTCTCACCCGCTCGCACCGGATCTGGGTACCGCAAGTATTCGGCCGCCGACGTCGAGCGGCTGCGCTACGTCTTGACGGAGCAGCGGGACTCGTTTACTCCGCTGAGTGTGATTCGCGGGCAGCTTGATGCGCTCGATGCCGGTCATGAGCCCGTGCGCCGTCGTGTCGCACAGGTTGTGTCCTCAGAGGGGCAGACGGTGTCGCTGGGGGGCCGTCGGGCCATTCCGGCCGCGGATCTGTCGGACCTGACGGGCGTCGATATGGACACTCTCGAGCGCTATGCGAGGCTTGGGCTGATCACTCCGGATCTGGCGGGTTATTTCCCGTCTCGCTGCGTGCAAGCCGTTTCTACCATCGCGCGTCTCGAATCCGCGGGGGTGGATGTTCGGGTACTGCGCGGCGTTCGTCAGGGTGCGGAACGTAGTGCGGATATCATCGACCAGACGGTTTCCTCTCAGAGGGGACGAGGCCGTGGCGCGGACCGAGAGCGTGCGCGCGCCCGAGCTATCGAACTGGGCGACCTGTTCGCCGAATTGCATCGGGACATGCTGGCGGTGGCGGTGTCGTCGCTGGCGGAGGACGGGGACTAAGTCTCATGTTCAACATGAAGGTTAGACTCGCCGGGTCGGTCATTGACCGAGCGTCGCTCGTGCTCTACCGTAGTCCTGTTCTCATCACGTATTACCTGCAAGGAGCCCCCGAGTGAGCGCACAAGCGAATGCCGCAAGCCGGCAAGGCATGCTGTTCGGCGATCCCCTTGAGGGGCTCGACACGGACGAGATGGGCTACCGCGGTCCCGTTGCATGCAGCGCAGCCGGTATCACATACCGTCAGCTCGATTACTGGGCTCGCACCGGTCTGCTGCAGCCGTCGATCCGCGCCGCGCGCGGCTCCGGCTCGCAGCGCCTCTACTCGTTCCGCGACATTCTTGTCCTGAAGGTCGTTAAGAAGCTCCTGGACGCCGGTGTTTCTCTCCAGCAGGTTCGCGTTGCCGTGTCGTCACTGCAGAACAGGGGAGTGGATGACCTTGCCTCCATCACGCTGATGAGCGACGGAGCCTCGGTCTACGAGTGCACCTCCACCGATGAGGTCATCGATCTTCTTCAAGGCGGACAGGGTGTTTTTGGCATCGCTGTGGGCCGCGTCTGGCGCGAGGTCGAGGGCTCGCTCGCGGAGCTGCCCCTTGAGCGCTCCGAGCCCGCCTTTGTCGACGAGCTCGCTGAGCGTCGTCGATCTAAGCTTTCAGATTCCTGACACGCGTCTTAAACGTGAGTGTGGGGCCCAGGTGCAATGCCTGGGCCCCACACTTATCAAGCGGCGAGCGCCGCCTCCTGGGCGACTAACGCCGGCCGAGAGGACGCGTCACGGTGTAGGCGGCCTCCAGATCCGTGATTTCCACGGTGACCATGCCGTTTTCGTCGACAATGTAGGACTCTTCGATGAGAGGTCCATCCTCGGTGCGGATGACGGGGACGGCCGACAGGTCGATGTCGGAGCGGCGCAGGGAGCGATCGAAGGGGACGATCACTTCGCCGTAGGGCTGCAGGTCACCGCGGGG
The DNA here is from genome assembly GCA_958415245.1 of Schaalia odontolytica. Classification (GTDB taxonomy): domain Bacteria; phylum Actinomycetota; class Actinomycetes; order Actinomycetales; family Actinomycetaceae; genus Pauljensenia; species Pauljensenia odontolytica_D. Next base: position 8,258 of record CATYYP010000006.1, read on the forward strand.
CACCCCGGCCTCGTCGAACGACGAATACTCGACGAAGCGGAAATAGCCGATGTTATGCGCGGCGCGGTAGCGGCGCTTAATCGTCAGGGTCTCGCCGGGAGCAAGCTCAGTGTTCGGCTCTAGGAGCGTGTCGAACGAGATGAACGAGCCGGCCTCGCGCTCACGGAAGACGCCGACGCCTCGCGAGAGCTGTTCGCGCACTGTGTACGCGGCCTCGGGATCGGCGCCGATGGCCAGGCCGATCGCGGTTGAGGCAGCCGTGTTCGGCGAGCGGTGCACGCGTCGGCCAAAGCGAGAACGGAGTACGCGGGCAACAAGTGGCAGCTGCGAACCGCCGCCAACGACGTAGAGGCCGGCGATGTCGCCGCCCAGCTGGCCGACTCCGGATGCGTCCGGCACCAACAGGGGCTCCATGGCCTCGATCGTTGCCTCGACGAGGGGAGTGGCGGCTTCGTAAAAATCGGTGACGGGAATCGTCACAGGCTTACCATCGACGGGCACGGTGATGAACTTTGTTGAAGGGGAGAGCGTCTCCTTCGCGTCGCGTGAATCTTCGATGAGACGCTCCCACGCCTCGTCCCCGAGCTTGCCTGAGTCGGTCCCGGCGGCAGCGGCGAGGCGGGTGGCAAGCACGACGTCGAAGTCATCGCCGCCGACCATGTTGAGGCCGCGCGAGCCCATGACCTCATGGAGTGTGCCCGTGGCGGACACAATGGAGGCGTCGAAAGTGCCGCCGCCCAGGTCGTAGACGAGGATTGCCGTGCGCTTGGAATTGAGTGTGCCCGCATGGCGGTGCGTGTACTCGAAGCCTGCAGCGGAGGGTTCGTTAACCATCGCGAGGACATCCCAACCCGCGCGGCGGAAGGCCTCAAGAGTCAGGAAGCGCTGTGCTGACCACGCGTGGGCCGGGATGCCGACGAGCGCTTCGAGCGGCTCCGAATCCGGCAGCGAAGCGATGGAGGAGTTGGTGCGCAGCTGGCGCACAACGTAGCCGAGGAAACCCGTCAGCGCGTCGAGGATCGAGATGCTGTGATTGCCCAGGCGCAGCGTAGACGTGTCAGTCACCGACGGATCGGACAGCAGGCGCTTAAAGGAACGCAGGTGAGGAGCGCCTTCGCGGGCAGCGTCTTCGGCGTCAAAGCCGTAGACCAGGCGGTCGCCGTCAAGAGCGATGATGGACGGAACGAAATCGACCGTATCGTCATTGTTGTTGACGAAAGAGACGATCGGGTAGTTCCCCCGATCGACGATAGCGATCGCAGTGGTCGTGGTGCCAAAATCAACTCCGAGTCTCATGGCACCCACACTAGCGTTTAAATAGGGGCGGTCCTAGGACGTCTCGCCGGGCGTTCCCACATTCCCCAGTAAGGCCCTGTTTACAATGGTGACAAAGAGCCAGGCGAGCAGGAAGTATGCGCAACCAGCAATGGCATCAACCACATAATGATTGGCTGTTGCGACGATTGTCACGATGGTTAAAACGGGGTGGACGGCGAGAATGAGCCGGGCCCACCATGAGCGCCAGACGTACGTGCCGAGCATGACTGCAACCCACACAGACCAACCAGTGTGCATCGAGGGCATGGCGCCGTAGGGGTTCGCGAGCGTGCCAAATAGCTGCGAATATGCGGACGTGTGCTCGGCGACGGCGTCGACGAAACCAAACTCAGGAACGAGGCGCGGGGGAGCCAGGGGATAGGTCCAGTAGGTGATGAGCGCGCCCAGCGTCATGATGACGAGTGTCCATCGGGCGATCCGATAGTGAGCGGGGGCCTTCAGCCACAAAACAACCATGGCAAAGCCGGTCATCGCGAAGAATGACACCGCGTACTGGGCGGATGCGAGAGATGCGAGCAGCGGGTGAGTCGTGAGCCAGGCGTTCGCGTGCCCTTCGATAAACAGTCCGAAGCGGGACTCGAAGGCGGCGACATCGTGCGCATGCACGATGGCGACGGATTCGGGAGCCTTCGCGAGGAACGACAGGATGGAATACGACAGGCATGCCAGCGCGAGCACGATGGTCTCTCGGATGGCAGGAGGGCGCTGTGAACGCACGTCGTGGTCTGTCGTCATGGGTGTAACTGTACCGCGTGGTCGGAGAGCGGTCGATAAAGAATATCGGACATAATGTACATTATCGGATCGTGGGGTGGGGTTAGGATGAGGTCATGGGAGCGTTCCGCTTGACGTGTCAGATAGAATGGACCCGTTTCGTTCTTTTGTTCAGGAGGCTGTTATGGCTGACCGCGCACTGCGTGGCATGCAGATCGGTGCGAAGTCCCTCGAGTCTGAGGACGGTGTCGTTTTCGCCGACCGTTTCATCGTTCGTTACGCGTGCCCCAATGGCCACGAGTTCGAGGTGACGCTGTCCAGCGAGGCCACCGCACCTGCGACATGGGAATGCAAGTGTGGACAGGCGGCCGAGCTCATCGGCGAAACCGTCGAGGATGAGGACAATAAGCCTGTCAAGCCACAGCGTACCCACTGGGACATGCTGCTCGAGCGTCGCTCGATTGACGAACTCGAGGTCGTTCTGACCGAGCAGCTCACAGCGTACCGCGAGGGCCGCCTGCGTCCTGAGGGTTCCTACCGCAAGGGCTAACGCTTCGGCAAGATCCGTCGCGCGGCCGGGGCCAGTCGGCGCAGGCCGCCGTTAGGTAACAACACGAGCTACACAACGAAAAAAGATTAGTAGAGCTTTGATTCGCCGGCCATGCGTTCGTCGAAGGTGATCGGAACCTCGGCAATAACAGCGCCCAGGGACCGCTCGAGCTCGGTCATTTCGACCTGGAACCCGAATCCTGTCGTCGCTACCCGACCGAGAACCTCGTGTTCGCTCAGGAAAGACGCGCGGTGCAGGCGCAGGCCTGCTGTCGCATCGCGTACGGGTGTCCCCAGACAAAAACGGACATAATAATTGCCTGCCTTGGACAGGGCGACACGCTTCGCCGACCATCCGTTGATGGCTCCGCCCGGCACCCAACGCGAACCGATAACCAGGTCAGGACGATCCGGACCGGCCATACGGCTGAGTAGCTTCGGCAGATCAACGGGACGATGCGACCCATCTGCATCCATCTGAAGAATGAACGGGTATCCGTGTTCAATGCCCCAGCCCATGCCGTCGACGTACGCGGTGGCAAGCCCTGACTTCGCGGGGCGATGAAGGACATGGAGACGTTCCTCGCCCTCGCGTCGGTTGTCGACCCACTCCCCCGTTCCGTCTGGCGAGGAATCGTCGACGATAAGCACGTGCGCACCCGGCACGTGTGCCCAGATGTCGCCCAGAATCGTCGGCAAGGTCGACATCTCGTTGTACGTTGGAATGACGATCAGCGTGTGGTCGCCGGAGGGTGACGGAGAGGCGGGAAAGGATTCTGTCATGACTCACATCTTGCCGAATTTAGTGGCTGGACGCACGTCTGACGCGCGCTGATGCCCTGATTCCTTGTCCGATAACTGTTGTCGTGGTGAGAAATGCTATGATCAGCGTCGCCACCATCACGGCGCCTGGAATCCTCTCCCCCGCCAAAGCCGTCAACGTCTGCGAGGTGCGAAGCGGGATGTCGGCAGCGAGCGTCGCCGCCTCCTCGGTACCTGTGCTCGCGAGAATCGAGCCGTCGGGACGAATCACGTACGAGTGGCCGGTCGTGGAAGCCTGAACGGCACTGCGTGAATACTCCATCGCGCGCATGCGCAAGAGTTGGCCCTGCTGTGCGGACTCGCCTGACGAACGGAAATGGTAGTTGTTCGAGGGGACGACGATGACCTGACCGCCACGAGCGACGCCGTCGCCGATCACGAGGGGGTACGCTGCCTCGAAACAGATACCGACGGCCAGGGGAACACTGCGCCCGTCGCGTGCCTGGATAGTCATCAGGGGAGGCTCCTCCCCCGCTTCCATGTCCTTGCTGGACTGAGCAACTTCGGTCGCGAACGAAGCAATGAAGTCCCGGAAAGGAATGAACTCGCCAAAGGGAACGGGAACATGCTTGGAATAACGTGCGGCCTCGTCCATTCCCGTGCCCGGCTCCCATACTGCCAGCCAGTTCTTCACGCGGTCGCGCTCGTTCAGATTCGTGTAGCCGATCAGGATCGGCGCATCCAGCGCCGTGGCGGCTCGATCGACGGCCTGGCCAATCGCAGGGAATGCAAGCGGATCGCGGTCAACGGATCCCTCGCCCCAGAGCGCGATGTCGATTGGGTGATCGGTGACCTGCGGCGTACTCGCAAGCTCGAGGGACGCCCGCATGTTGTTATCGGTCACCTCGCCCTCACGGCTGTATGCCTCGGCTCCGGGCAGCGCGATATCGCCTTGGACGACGCCGACGCGCAACATGCCGTTCTCCGCCTGATTGGGTAAAGAAATTGCGAGGGGCGCGACGTATACGGCGGCGACAATGAGGGCCAATGCCGGGCGTGAAAACCAGTGCTCGCGTAGAACGGCGGCGTCGCGAGCCGCGAAGGCGCGGCGTACAAGAACGGCAAGAAATACGACGACTGCGGTAATGAGCGTCGTGCCGCCGTAGGGTGCGAGATGGCCGAGGGGCGAATCCACCTGAGGCAAGGCAACAGATCCCCACGGAAAGCCCGACCACGGCCAGCGCGAGCGAGCAGCGTCGACGCCTGTCCAGGTCAGCGCAAACAACAACGCCTGGACGAGCGGACCGCGCGCCCACCGCCACAGCTGCGTCCAGCGTGCGAAGAGCACCCATGCCATCAGGAAGAGAGTCTGCACGAAGGCGAGGACGAACCACGGGGGTGTCGTGCCAACGGCCAGCGGAATCCAGTCGATAAGAGGAACCCAGAAGCTCATGCCGAACACGAAGGTCACCGTCAGCGCGCGCGGGGCCCTGGCCTCGTCAATACGCGATAGAAACAGGGCGAGGGCAGGAACCGATAGCCACCACCAGCCTACGGGTGGAAACGACGCATACAGCGCGAGGCCGGCAATCGCGGCGATGATCGAATCGCCGCACACGTGCGCAAACGATGCGCGCTGGAAGATGTCTTGATGCCCCACTAGCCCTCCAGGTGTCTCAAATCGTCGACCACGCAACGATACCGCGTCCGATGCGGTCCTTCGCGGCCTCGGCTTTACGTGCAAGCTCGCCGCTAGACGACGCCGACGCGATCTGACCGAGGCAGTCCATGACCTGGCGCATCCAGCGGACGAAGTCTCCGGCCTGGATCGGCGTGGCATCAATAGCTGTGGCCAGCGTCGAACCGTGCGCCCACGCAAGAGTGGCGGCCATCAGACCGGCGTCGAGGCTCGGGGTCAGGTCGCAGCCACAGGCCTTTTCGACGCGGTGCACGCGCTCCAGGGTCGCGAGGCTCTCGTGCCAGGCTTCCTGCAGTCGAATACCCACGCCCGCAGGGGCCAGCTGCTGGGCATCGTCGTCGGAGCGAGAATCGTAGACGAGCGCAGACACCATTGACGCGAGCTCCGCCTCGTCGAGCTCATTCCACGTGCCCTCATTCATCGACATGGCGACGACCAGGTCGCGCTCACCGAAGATTCGGCGCAAGCGCTGACCCGCGTCTGTGACCTCATCCCCCGCCAAAAATCCGAGACGTTCGAGGACCGCGCAGACACGATCGAACTGGGCAGCCACGGAACCCGTCTGGGAGTCGATGGACGAGCGGAGACGATCGATCTCGCGCGCCAGGCGTGCCCACTGGGCACCGGCTCGAGCGTGCTCCTCGCGATGCGGGCAGCGGTGCACCGGATGCTGACGCATCGCGAGGCGTAGTGCCGAGACCGGATCAGAGGCCTGCGTGGAATCTGCTGGGACCTCGTAGAGGCCCCTGGCTGCGCCGGAACGCAACTCCCCGGCGATGCGCGTGCGCTCCTTCGTGCGCCGTAGCGCAGACCCACCGGGAATGGACATATGGCCGACGACCGCAATTGCACCGCGCACGTCTTCGGGGGCCAGCGCCCTCCACGTGGCGTCCTCCCCGATCACCGAGACCTCAACCCTGCCCGAGGCGCTGGTGGCCTTCGCCCCAACGACACACAGGCGAGTCTTGCGGCCACGAGTCAGTGCGAGGACGTCGCCCGGGCGCACGCCGGACAGAAGACGACGCGATTCATCACGTGCCTCGCGCTTGCGCGCTCGTGCGCCGGACTTCTCCGCCTGACCTAACTGGTCGCGTAGCGTCAAGTACTCGCGGACGTCACCGTGCGAACACGACAGGTCCTCGACCGTCGCGTCGCGTTGAGCCTCCAGCTCGGTCAGTCGCGACGCGAGCGCGACGACAGCGGAATCTGCCTGATACTGTGCAAAAGAAGACTCCAGGACCTTGCGAGTCTGGGCGCGCGTCGAGCGCGCGAGCAGGTTGACGACCATGTTGTACGTCGGAGTGAACGCGGAAATCAACGGGTATGTGCGCTTTGAGGCGAGGGCTGCGACCTCTTCGGGTGCCACTCCCCCACGATGCGAGACGACAGCGTGGCCTTCGGTGTCGATACCGCGACGCCCCGCGCGTCCCGAGAGCTGCGTGTATTCACCGGCAGACAGAGAGACGTGTGCCGAGCCGTTCCACTTCGTCAGCGATTCGATGACGACTGTGCGCGCGGGCATATTGATGCCGAGCGCGAGCGTCTCGGTCGCGTACACCATCTTGACGAGGCCGCGCGAAAACAGGTGCTCGACGCTCTCCTTCATGAGAGGCAGCATTCCGGCGTGGTGGGCGGCGATGCCGCGCATGAGGCCGCGTTTCCACGCCTCGGCGCCGAGGACGATGGCATCCTCGGGAGGAAGGAGTGCGATGACCTCATCCACGTAGCTCTCGATTTCCGCGGCCTCCGAGCGTGTCGCCAGCGTGATGCGCGTGGAGAGGATCTGGCGCACCGCATCCTCGCATCCTGCCCGCGAGAAGATGAACGTGATGGCGGGCAGCAGCCGCGCGCGATCAAGAGAAATTAGCGTCGAGGGACGCGACTCACGACGCACGCGAACCTCACGGTTCCAGGAGCGTGAGCCGCGCCCACCGCGCATCCCGGAGTCCCGCGTCGCTGCCACGAGCTCGGGATTGAGCTTTCCCTTGCCGGTGGGTGTGTACAGGTCAAAGATGTCCTCGCCGACAATCATGTGCTGGTAGAGCGGGACGGGACGCTTTTCGGACACGATGATCTCGCAGGTGGATCGCACTTCCCGGATCCATGCGCCGAACTCCTCCGCGTTCGACACCGTGGCCGACAGGGCAATGATCGCGACGTGTGCGGGCAGGTGAATGATCACTTCCTCCCAGACTGGGCCGCGCATCTTATCCGCCAGGTAGTGGACCTCGTCGAGGATGACGACGCCCAAGTCGCTCAGAGATGCGCCCGCGTAGATCATGTTGCGCAGGACCTCTGTCGTCATCACGACGACCGGAGCGCCGGAGTTGACGGACGTGTCGCCGGTCGCGAGGCCGACGTTGTCCGCGCCGTACAGGTCGCACAGTTCCAGGTACTTCTGGTTGGACAAAGCCTTGATCGGCGTCGTGTAGAACGCGCGCATTCCCTGCTCGAGGGCGACGTAAGCGCCAAACTGGCCGACGATCGTCTTTCCCGCACCTGTGGGTGCAGCAACGAGGACGGAGCTGCCAGCCTCGACGGCATCGAGTGCCTGGATCTGGAACGGGTCCGGGGTGAAGCTCAGGGTGGATACCCAACGGGCGCGCAGCGACGAGGCGGCCTGCGCCTCGGCCTTGTACGCTGCGTAGCGCTGGGCTGCACTGCCCACGCCGAGGCCAACTTCCTCCTCGTGCTGGGTGACGTTCTCAGTATCCCGGGTGCGGTGTCGACGTCGTTTGGGGCTCACGATGCATCCTCTCGGGTCCAGATCGACAAAACTGAGCGCGCACGGCGTGCGGCTTCGTCGCGTATGTCCGGCGTCGCTGCGCGCAGGTGTGGGGCAATGTCGATGAGGAGGCTCAGGCCCCACTGTTCGTTCCAGACGGGCAGGGCGATGCGCGCTCCCCCACCGTCCAGATCAGCGACGATGTCACCGTTGTATTCGTCGGCGATCCACCGGGCAGCGCGATCGACGTCGATCGTCCAGGTGGGGGCATCATGACGCACGCGGCGCGGCTCTTCGACGCGCGGGCCCTCGCCACGCACGTCGCTGATCGACACGACCGCGAAGCTGCGAGCCTCCCCCGCGCGAGTGCACCAGCCGCGCAGCAGCCAGCCGCTCGCGCTCGCCTCGAGCGACCACGGGTCGACGATGCGGCGCGTGCGAACGCCCGAAGTGGACACGTAGGTGAAAGACACTCGTTCTTCGCGCAGAAGGGCATCGCGCAGGGTCTCGAGGCTCTCGCTCGACGAGGCCAGAGATGGAATGGCCTCCACGTGCTGTTCGGCGTCGGCCTCTTTCAGGCCCCCGAGCGCACAGACGACGAGGGCCGCATGCGGAACATGAGCGGCAAGATCCGTGCCAAGTAGCGGGGTGATCGCAGACAGTCCGATGAGAAGAGCCTGCGCCTCTAGCGTGGACAGGCGCAGCGGCGCCGAGGCGCCCAGCGTCGAGCGTAGTGACACGCGCTGTTCTCGCTCGTAGAGCTCCCAATCGACCTCGAAGGACGCGCCGGGCAGTGAATCTCCAACGGACGCTAGATACTCGATATCACGACGCACCTGTCGGCGAGTTCGATGGAAATGCGCAGCGATCTCATCGATGCTCGCGCCGGGATGGTCACTCATCCACGCGACCATCGAAGCGAGGCGGACAACGGCCAACTGTACGTTCTCAGGCATTGCACTCACCCCACGTCGCGGCCGCTCGCAGGCGCGTCTCGGGCGGGATTTTCCGCTCAGCGCCTACAATC
>CATYYP010000007.1 GCA_958415245.1 Schaalia odontolytica
CATCTGTGGTCACCAGCCTAAGATGGAAGAGTGAGCATCGCATCTATTGAACTAGGCACCAAGGGCCGCCGCGTCTACATCGGAAAGCTCGCTGGCACCAGTGTTTTCGACCCTTTGGGCGACCAAGTCGGCAAGATCCACGATGTCGTTGTCATCTTTCGGCTGAAATCCGAAGCCAACGTCATCGGCTTCGTCGTCGAGGTCGGCCCGCGTAAGCGTGTCTTCCTGCCGCTCACTCGAGTGACCGCGATCGAGTCCGGCTCGGTCATTACGACGGGCCTGCTCAACATTCGTTCGTTCACCCAGCGTCCCATCGAGACGCTCGTGCTCTCCGAGCTCTTCGACCGCGTCGTCACCATGAACGACGGCTCCGGCCAGGTGCGTATCCTCGACGTCGCGATGCGTCAGCGCCGTCCCAAGGACTGGGTGATCTCCACGCTGCACGTCCAGCGCGTGCGCACGTCCTCCCTCGGTTTCACGCGCAGCGGCGAGACCCTCACGGTCGACGTGTCCGAGGTGTCGGGCCTGCTCAAGACCGACTCGAACCAGGCGGCAACCGCGCTGCTGCAGTACACGGAGGACATGCGTCCCGCCGACCTGGCTGACTTCATGCACACGCTCCCCCAGGACCGCAAGATGGCGGTCGCCATGCAGCTGACGGATGCGCGCCTCGCCGACGTGCTCGAGGAGCTGGGTAACGACGACCGTATCGCGATCGTCTCCGCACTGGAAGCCGCCCGAGCCGCCGACGTCCTGGACGTCATGCAGCCCGACGACGCGGCCGACCTCGTCGCCGAGCTGCCCACCGCGAAGGCTCAGTCCCTGCTCGCCCTCATGGAGCCCGAAGAGGCCGAGGACGTGCGTCGACTCATGACCTACGACGAGTCGACCGCGGGTTCGCTCATGACCACCGAGCCCGTCATTTTCGGTCCCAACGCGACCGTCGCACAGATGCTCGCGGCCGTGCGACGCGAGGACATCCCGGCCTCGATCGCGACCGTCGCCTTCATCGCACGCCCACCCCAGGAGACGCCGACCGGCCAGTACCTGGGCATGGTCCACATCCAGCGCGCGCTGCGCGAGCCCCCACAGACGCTGCTCGGCACGATCCTGGACCGCGACATCGAATCCGTGGACCCCAACGCGCACATCGCGACCGTCACGCGTCTGCTCGCAACCTACAACCTGACGGTCCTGCCCGTCGTCGACGAGGACGGGCACCTGCACGGCGCCGTGTCCGTCGACGACGTCCTCGACGAGCTACTGCCCGAGGACTGGCGAGACTTCGACGACGACGTGACCGACCGCATGATGGCAAGGAGCATCGATGGCTGATCGCCTGGATAACCCGATTGACAAGCGTCGGTGGTTCTTCCGCCGCTCGTCAGGCGGCGGCGACGGCTTCGGCCGCTTCGCCGAGGCCACCGCCCGCTTCATGGGCTCGCCCCGCTTCGTCCTCTACATGACGATCTTCGTCATCGCGTGGATCGGCGCGAACCTGATGCTCGCCGGCATCAGCGAGGAAGCCGCCTGGGACCCCTACCCCTTCATCCTCCTGAACCTCGCGTTCTCGACCCAGGCCTCGTACTCGGCCCCGCTGATTATGCTCGCGCAGAACCGCCAGGACGCCCGCGACCGCGTCGTGGCGGAGCAGGACCGCCTTCGCGCGGAGCGTAACCTCGCCGACACCGAGTACCTCGCTCGCGAGATCGCAGGCCTGCGCCTGGCGCTCCAGGACGTCGCCACGCGCGACTTCGTGCGCTCCGAGCTGCGCGACATGCTGGAAGACCTGCGTGCGGAGATCGCCGCAGACGCGGCCAACGCCTCGTCGAACGAGGCGGAGGCTGAGCCCGAGGCCGAGGGCGACGGTGCCTTTCGTCCCCTAGAAGATGGGCACACCGGCCAGTAGAGTGGAGTCCATGCCAGTCACGCTTGATTCCGTCATGGAGGCTCTCGGCCAGGTCATCGACCCCGAGATCCGCCGCCCCATCACCGACCTCAACATGGTGACCCCCGACCTGGTCACGATCGACGGTTCCTCCGTCGCCGTCAAGGTCCTGCTCACCACCGCCGGGTGCCCCCTGCGCACCCAGATCACCAAGGACGTCACCGAGCGCGTAAGCGCCGTCGAGGGCGTCGAGAACGTCTCCGTCGAGATGGGCGTCATGGACGAGGCCCAGAAGAAGGCTCTGCGCGAGAAGCTCAACGGCGGCCGCCCCGAGCGCGAGATCCCATTCTCCCGCCCCGACTCCCTCACGCGCGTCATCGCCGTCACCTCGGGTAAGGGCGGCGTCGGCAAGTCCTCCATGACCGCGAACCTGGCCGCCGCGCTGGCCGCGCAGGGCCTCAAGGTCGGCGTCATGGACGCGGACATCTACGGCTTCTCGATCCCGCGCATGCTCGGCGTGGACCACGACCCGCAGGTCATCGACGGCATGATGATCCCGCCCGTGGGCGCCGGCGGCGTCAAGGTCATCTCGATCGGCATGTTCGTGCCCGACGGCCAGGCCGTCATCTGGCGCGGCCCCATGCTCCACCGCGCCCTCCAGCAGTTCCTCGCGGACGTGTTCTGGGGCGACCTGGACGTCCTGCTCATTGACATGCCTCCGGGCACGGGCGACGTCGCGATCTCGATCGCGCAGCTGCTGCCCAACTCGGAGATCCTCGTCGTGACGACCCCGCAGGTCGCGGCCGCCGAGGTCGCCGAGCGCGCCGGTTCCATCGCCGCCCAGACGAACCAGAAGGTCATCGGCGTCGTCGAAAACATGTCCTTCCTGCCCCAGCCCGACGGCTCGCGCCTGGAGATCTTTGGCTCGGGCGGCGGCGAGTCCGTCTCGCAGCGCCTGACCGCGCAGCTGGGCTACTCCGTGCCGCTGCTGGCCCAGGTGCCCCTCGACATTGCGCTGCGTGAGGGCGGCGACCGTGGCGAGCCCGTCGCCGTCGCTTCGGGTCCTGCCGCCGAGGAGCTCACGGCCCTCGCCAAGCAGCTGTCGTCGGCGAACCGCGGCCTGGCGGGTCGCCCGCTCGGGGTCTCCCCCATCCAGCACTGAGCCCACGCGGCTTCGCCCCGGCCTCGTCCCCATCGACGAGGCCGGGGTTTCGCATGCTTGTTAGGTGAGGTTTTCGCGTATTTTCGGAGCGCCAGCGCGCCCTTGCGCATCCTCGCCTGTACCCTGATGCCTGGGGAGGCATCAACGCGCAGGCGTACCTCACCCAGGCGATCAAACACGAGTGAGGATACGGCGATGGCGGACAAGGCCCAGACGTGGGTGTACACCGAGGACTACGTGGCGGAAAGCGACGCGCTGACCGCCGCACGCGCCGTCGCTACCGAAATGGGCGCTTCCCCCGTGTCCGCTGGCACCGGTGCCGCCCTGCGTATGCTGGCGGCCGTCTCCGGCGCCCGCGCGGTCCTGGAAGTGGGCACGGGCGCGGGTGTGTCCGGCCTGTGGCTGTTGGACGGCATGGCTGCCGACGGAGTCCTCACGACGATCGACTCCGAGTCTGAGCTGCTGGGCCACGCGCGCCGCAACTTCGCCGCCGCAGGCCTGTCCTCGCATCGCACGCGCCTCATCGCCGGGCGCGCCCTCGACGTGCTGCCGCGCATGGCAGCTCGCGGCTACGACATGGTCGTCCTGGACGGCGACCTGGAGGAAACCCCTCAGTACCTCGATCACGCGGTGCGTATCCTGCGCCCCGGCGGAACGATCGCTTTCGTGCACGCCCTGTGGCGCGACCAGGTTGCTGACCCCGCGCGCCGCGACGCGCTCACCGTGGTCGCCCGCGAGGTCGTCAACTACCTGCGCGACTCCGATGAGTTCGTGCCCGCGCTGCTGCCCGTCGGCGACGGCCTGGCGGTCGCCGTCAAGCGCTGAGCGCCCCCATTCACGTAGAAGCGGCGGAACAGGAGATCCTGTTCCGCCACTTCATCTCTATCTGTCAGATGGCCGCTCCGAGAGCTTCGGCGAGTTCCGCCGCCTCCTGCGCGTTCAGCTCAATGACGAGCCGCCCGCCCCCTTCGCTGGGAATTCGCATGACGATACCACGCCCTTCGGCGCTGACTTCGAGGGGTCCATCCCCCGTGCGAGGCTTCATTGCTGCCATGAGAGTACTCCTTCTCAGAGTTATGCCCGCGCCTCCTCAGGCGGGGTAACATACCTATTTTACCGGATAAGCGCCATTTTTCCTTAACAGATCGCAAAAAGTAATCAAAGAAAAATAAGCCAATCGATTAATTAGGCCTGTAATACGTGGAGTTTGACAGCACATAGCACCCGCATAAAGGGTGCGAAACTACTAGGCACCCGTCGCTAGGCGCACGGCCTCCTCCGGTTCGTCCACGACGCGGAGCAGGTCCACGTCACCGGGCGAGATCATCCCAGCATCGACCATCGAGGAGCGGATCCAATCGACCAGGCCCGACCAGTAGTCGGTCCCCACGAGGACCACCGGGAAGGAACGGATCTTGCCCGTCTGCACGAGGGTCGCGGACTCGAAGAGCTCATCCATGGTCCCAAATCCCCCGGGCATCACGATGAAGCCCTGCGAGTACTTGACGAACATGGTCTTACGGGCGAAGAAGTAGCGGAAGTTGACGCCCAGGTTCACCCACTGGTTCATACCCTGCTCGTGGGGCAGCTCGATCCCCAGGCCGATCGACGTGCCACCGGCCTCCCATGCGCCTCGGTTCGCGGCCTCCATCATGCCGGGACCGCCGCCCGTGATGACCGCGTAGCCGCGATCCACGAGGAGCTCGCCGATGCGCTGGGCGCACTCGTAGAGGGGATCGTCGGGGCGGGTGCGAGCGGAACCGAACACCGAGATGGCGGGGCCGACCTCCGCGAGGGCCTCGAAGCCCTCGACGAACTCGGACTGGATGCGCAGGACCCGCCACGGGTCCTCGTGCTTCCAGTCCGCGCTCTGGTCGGACTGGAGCAGCGATGCATCCGCAGTCATGCGCGGGATCTGGTCGCCTCGCAGGACGACGGATCCGCGGCGGTATGTGTGCGTCGGCTTGGTCATGGTCATGCCTCCCTGTGTGGTGCCGGCGTCGGTGCCGGCTGCGCGAGCACGAACGCTCGCAGCGTGTCGTGCACCTTCACGATATCGGATACGGGCGTATGTTCGTCGCGCGTGTGCGCCAGCAGCGGGTCGCCCGGCCCGAAGTTCATGGCGGGCACGCCGACCTGGGTGAAGCGCGCGACGTCGGTCCAGCCTACCTTCGCGCTCAGCTGCAACTCCTCGCCCCGCGAGGCCGCGACCTGGCGGGCGACGGACAGGAAGCGCTGGGCGACGTCAGAGTTCGCTCCCGGTCTGGCCCCCTCGCACAGGTCATCGACCTCGATCGTGGCGCCCGTCCCCTCGAAGAGCCCGCGCACCCATTCCAGGGCATCGTCCGCGCGCGTGGAGGGAGCGAAGCGGTAGTTGACGGTCATCGACGCAGCCTCGGGGATCACGTTGTTGGCGATACCGCCCTCGACGCGCACGACCGAGAGGGATTCGCGGAATTCGAGGCCATCGACGGTGACGATGGGGTTTCCGTAGGCGGCGATACGCTCGATGACGGGAGCCATCGCGTGGATCGCGTTGACGCCCATCCACGCGCGCGCCGAGTGCGAGGCGCGCCCCGGGAAGTGCGCGATGACGCGCAGGGTTCCGTTGCAGCCGCCTTCCACGTGGGCAGCGGTCGGCTCGCCCAGCAGCGCCAGGTCGCCGGCGAGCCACTCGGGGTGGTTGCGCTGGACGCGCCCCAGGCCGTTCAGGTGGGAGGCGACCTCCTCGTGATCGTAGAAGATCCAGGTGACGTCGGCGCTCAGCGCGGCCTCGTCGCCGGAACGGAGGACAACGCCAACCTCGCACGCGAGCGCGAGCGCCGCCGCGCACCCTCCAAGCATGTCGACCGACCCGCGACCCCACAGGACCGTGGCCCCGTCGCGCTCCTCGAAGCGACCGGGGACATTGTCGGCGATGGGGACGGTGTCGAGGTGCCCGGCGAGAACCACGCGCTGACCGAGACCGAGCCGGGTCCGCGCGCACACGGCGTCCCCGTCACGCAGGATCTCCAGGGACGGGACCGACCCGAATCCGGCGCCGCGCAGGGCCGCCTCGACGGCGTCAGCCAGAGGCCCTTCGTCTCCCGACACCGAGGGAATGTCGATCATTTGGCGCGTGAGCTCGACCGGGTCCGTCAGGTTCGTCAGCTGCATGGTTCCTCCTTCATGGATGCCTCCAGGATAGCGGCGCACTCCCCCACCTGCGTCCCTCCACCGTTTCCCGGGAGCGCGCCCCGGCCTCGTTCCTGATACCCGTTTTTGCGCGAACCACCCGAGGTGTTACCCTCAGCACATGACACGCTGTGCAAGCCCGTTGCTGTTTGCGGGTATCGCTTCTTTCCTGTCCGCGCGAACCGGGGGCCGTTTTCGCCTGATTATCGGCTACGAAACCCCTGAGAATCAGGACGCGGCGCGCGATGGCGCGGCGATCATCGAAGCGTCCGGCGGGCATGCCTTGCTCATGCCGCGTGCGCTCCCCGCTCCCCTGACGGCGTTTTCGGTGCGCATGGTGATGGCGGACGGTGCCGTGTACGTACGCGCGTCGGGTGAGGCCCTCGTCTACCTGGGTGGGCGCGCGATCGACCGCTCGCGCGAGGGCGCTCTGGCCCCCGAGGCTGAGTTGGCCCTCATCGACGAGGCCGTGGCCGCGTGCGGCGACGAGGCCTCTCTCCCCCGTTCTCAGGGAGGCTGGGAGTCGGTGGGCGACGGAATGATCGGCGCGTACGTGGACCGCTGCGCCTCGCGCATCACCTCCCTGGAGCCTTCTGGCGCACGCGTGGCCTCAGTGTCGGTCGACGAGGCCTCGGGGCTGCTAGCGACCCTACTGGAGCGCATGGGTGTGCCGGTCGCCGAGGAGGGCGCCGCGCTCTCCCTGAGCGTTTCCACGGACGGGCGCGCCCTGAGCGCCTCGCTGCCCGAGGAGCAGATCCGCGCCGCGCTGGCGAGCGCACTGAGCACCTCTGCCGCCGCCCCCACCGGCCCGGGCCTGTACTGCGTGGACCCGGCCTTCGTGTTGGACGCGGACGGCCTGTGCGCGGGCGCGGCGCTGGCTGTGCTGGGAGCCTGAGACGAAACAGTTGTGCCCCGGGGACGCGTCCCCGGGGCACTGCCGTCTATACCGTCAGCTCACACGTCGAAGGGCGTGGAGATGACCATGCCGCCCGTCTCAATCTGGCCGGCCATGTCGGACAGGCCCAGCTTGAGCTCGGAGGACAGCATCGGTGTGTAGGAGCCGAAGCCCGTGAGGATCACGCCGCCCGAGGCCAGGGACACCGGGACGACGGATGCCTTCTCGCCCGCGGAAGCCTGGGCGATGAGGGTGTCCATCGCGGCCTTGTAATCCACGACGACGCCCGTCAGCACGGGAGCGCCGATGGCGGAGCGGACCTCGTCGGAGATCTGGATGTAGCTGAACGCGTCCGCGAAGGACTGCGTGTCCACCTGCTGCGTCACCGTCGCGCCGGACTGGCCGGACATCGGCGCGGTCTCGGCCGACTGGGCCTCGTCGCGGGTCAGGCCCTTCAGGTCGTTCTTCGTCAGGCCCGACCACACGAGGCGGACGGTCGGGTTGGCGGCCTCGGTGACGGCGCGCGCGGCGCCCTCGTTGGCCTCACCGGCGAAGGGGGCGATGATGTCGGCGCCCTGAGTGATCGCGTCGGCTGTCGCCGTACGCACCTCGTCGGCGCTGCCCGCGTACGTGCCGTCGCTCGTCACGGGGTTCCAACCGAGCACGGTGATCGACGTGCCATTGGCCAGGTTGTAGGCATCCACGCCCTGGGAGAACGCGGACATCTGCGAGCTGGTGACGTTGTCACGCTCACCGCCGATGACGGCGAGCGTGCCCGTGGTCGTCATGCCCGCGGAGGCGTATCCGGCCAGGTAGGCGGCCTGCGAGGCGTCCACGTCGACGACCGAGCCGTTCTTCAGGGAGGTCGCGGCACCCTTGGAGTCAACGAAGGAGGCGCCCACGAGGGCGAAGCGGACCTTCGGGTTGGAGCGCGCGGCCTCGGAGATCGAGGCGGCCATGGTCGAGTCCGCGCCCACGATCAGCGTGCAGCCGGAAGTCACGAGTGAGGCCGGTGCCTCCTGCCCGCTGGCCGCCTCGAAAGCGACAGACGCGTCGTTTGCGGCGCCGGCAAGGGCGGTCGCGACGGGGTCCGTGGCGGCGTCGCCGTGGGCTCCGGAGATGGCTGCGCACACCTTCGCGGAGGCTGCGGGGGTGGCGGCGGGCGTGGTCGAGCAAGCTCCAAGGGCCAAGGAGGCCGCGGTCGCAGTGGTTGCGAGGGCGGCGATGGTCCGCTTGTTCACGTGTGATGCCTTTCGTCGGGGCTTCTTGCTGCCCAACACGCTACCAGCCCCGCACCCCTGCGCGGCGGGCGGGGCGGCGCACCTCACCCGAGAGCGAACAGGACGCGGCAAGGCCGGACCCCTCACGGGAGCGCCACGAGGGAATGCGTCAGGCCGCGCGTCGGCGGCGCGTCAGAGCAGGTCGGAGCGGCCCCGGTCAGCGAGCTGGTCGACGACGGCCTTCACGGACTGCGCGCGGTCGCGGCGCGTCACGAGGATCGCGTCGGGGGTCAGCGCAACCGCCACATCGGGCACGCCGACGAGCGCGACGAGGGGGCCCTCGCCGTCCTCGCCCAGGGAACCGAAGACCGCCGCGCCGTCGGATTCGACGCGCAGCGCCTCGCCCAGGTTACCCGCCTCCGCGACGATGCCTGTGAGGGCCTCGAAGTCGCCGAGATCCGTCCAACCCAGCTCAGCGTCGGCGGGCACGACCGCCACTCCCCCGTCGGCGGCCACCGGCTCGGCGATCGCGTGGTCGATGGCAATCTTCGTCAGGTGCAGCCAGTTGTCCGCCAGCACCTCATCGAACTCGGGGGTGTCCCACGCGCGCGCGATGGTCTCCAGGCGCACGTGCATGTCGGGCAGCAGGCGGGCCAGGTGGGCGGCGAGCACGCCCGCCGACACGATGAACATACCCGCGTTCCACAGGTAGCCCGCTGCCACGTAGCGGGCAGCTATGTCGGCGTCCGGCTTCTCCACGAACTCGGCGACCCGGCGGGCACCGCGCTCAGCGTCGGCTTCCCCGGAGCCGTCAGCGATGGCCGGACCGGGCGCGATGTACCCGTAGGCGGTCGAGGCCTCGGTGGGCGTCAGGCCGATCGTCACAACGTAGCCCTCGCGGGCGGCGCCGATCGCGGTCTCGACGGCGGCGCGCAGCAGCTCGGGGCGGGCGATCAGGTGGTCGGCCGCGAAGGACCCGACTATCACGTCGTCCCCGAAGCGCTCGCGCACGACGTAGGCGGCCAGGCCGATCGCGGCCATAGAGTCGCGGCCCGACGGCTCGATGAGGAGCGTGCGATTATCCGACGAGGCGAACTCGGGCAGCTGGGCAAGCACGCCGTCGCGGTGCGCCTGGCCGGTCACGATGGTCACCGACGAGGCCGACTCTTCCAGGCGGTCCACCGTGCCCTGCAGGAGGGTGCGGCCCGTGCCCGCCAGGTCGAGGAGGAACTTGGGGCGGCGGCGGCGCGACAGCGGCCACAGGCGGGTGCCGGCACCGCCGGCAGGGATGATCACGTGGAGGTCACTCATGCCCCAAGTATCGCAGATACGACGAGGGGGCGAGGCATCAGCCTCGCCCCCTCGTGGAAAGCGTGTGCTACGCGAGTGTCACTCGGCGTCGCCCTCGGCGGCGGCCTCGGCCTCACCCTCGGTGGCTTCCTCAGCCTCTTCAGCGGCGGCTTCCTGAACGGCAACGATGACCGTCTCGGGATCGAGCTCGACCTCAACGCCGGCGGGCAGCTTCAGGTCGGAGACGTGCACGGCGGAGCCGGCCTCGAGACCCTCGATGGAAACCTCGAGGTTCTCGGGGATGGAGGTGGCGGGGGCCTTCACCAGGATGGTGAACTCCTCGACGGAGTGGACGGTGCCGGGGGCAGCCTCGCCGACAACGACGAGGGGGACCTCAACGTCGACCTTCTCGCCGGCCTTGACGGCCAGGAAGTCGGCGTGCAGGATGTCACGGCGCACGGGGTGAACCTGAACGTCCTTGACGAGGGCCAGCTGGGTCTTGCCCTCGATCTTCAGCTCAACGAGCGCGTTCTTGGTGCCGCGAACGATGAGGAAGAGGTCGTGGCCGGGAACGTCCAGGTGACGGGGCTCGGCGCCGTGGCCGTAGAGGACCGTGGGGACCTTGCCAGCGCGGCGGGCGCGGCGGGCAGCACCCTTACCGAACTCGGAACGCTCTTCGGCAAGCAGGACGGGGTTGTCGCTCATGTGTCTTTCCTTCGTTTCTCAGGTCCGGCGTCGGTGTCGGCAGAGTGAAGGAAACGCGTGGCATTTCGATTCAGGCCCTGTCGATAACGGCGGATACGGATCCGCCCTCGCCGGAGCAACCCCAATAGGTTACCTCACGGCGAGGGCGGATGTGAAGCGGGAGGCGCTCAGTTAAAGAGCGATGTGACCGAACCGTCTTCGAAGACCTCCTGGATCGCGCGAGCCAGGAGCGGCGCGATCGAGAGGACCGTGAGCTGCTCGAAGCGCTTCTCAGCGGGGATCGGCAGCGTGTCGGTGACGACAACCTCGGCGGCGCCGGACTCGGAGAGACGCTTCGCGGCGGGGTCGGAGAGGATGCCGTGGGTGGCAACGACGATGACCTTCTTGGCACCGGCGTTGTTGAGGACGTTGATCGCCTCGGTGATCGTGCCGGCGGTGTCGATCATGTCGTCCACCAGGACGCATTCCTTGCCGGCGACCTCGCCGACGACGCGGTTCGCGACGGCGACGTTCGGGCGGGTGGTGTCGCGGGTCTTGTGGACGAAGGCCAGAGGCGCGCCGCCCAGCTTCTTCGACCACTTCTCGGCGACACGGATGCGGCCGGCATCGGGAGAGACGACGGCGGTGTTGGCCAGGTCGACGCGGCCGCGCACGTAGTCCACGAGGACCGGCATGGCGAAGAGGTGGTCGACCGGGCCGTCGAAGAAGCCCTGCTCCTGCGAGGCGTGCAGGTCGACGCTCATGATGCGGTCGGCACCGGCGGTGCGGTACAGGTCAGCCATGAGGCGAGCGGAGATGGGCTCGCGACCCTGGTGCTTCTTGTCCTGACGCGAGTAGGGGTAGAAGGGAGCGACCACGGTGATGCGCTTGGCGGAGGCGCGCTTGGCAGCATCAATCATGATGAGCTGCTCCATGATCCACTTGTTGATGTCGCCCTCGATGGACTGCAGGACGAACACGTCGGCGCCACGAACGGACTCGTTGAAGCGCACGTAAATCTCGCCGGAGGCGAAGTCGTAGGCCGTCACCGGCGAGACCCCACATCCGATTTCCTCGCCCACGGCGTGAGCCAGGTCCATGTGAGCTCGTCCAGAAACGAGGACGAGGTTCTTCTCTCCGGTGGTCACCAGTCCGCTCATGCGGTTGTCTCTCCTTGTGTTGGATCAGGCGCGAGGCGCCGCGATCAATGTGCCGATGGTGCTATATGGCGTGACCATCGTATCGGCTGCGACGCAGCCCTGACCGATCCACGCGGTGGGAACCACACTGCGATCCCCAATTTCCGCATCAATCAGCGTGGCGCTAGGACCGATTTCACAGCCGGTCCCAACGGTGGTTGTCCCCCGCAGACAGGTGCCGGGGTAGATGGTGGTGTCGGCGCCGACGCTCACGTCGACGTCGATCCAGGTGGAGGCCGGGTCGACGATCGTCACGCCGGCGCGCATGTGGGTCTCACAGATGCGGCGGTTCATCTCGGCGCCGAGTTCGGCCAGCTGGACGCGGTCGTTCGCGCCCGCACTCTGCCAGTGATCGGTAAGTTCGAGGGCGCCGGCGGTGCGTCCGGCGGGGGCCGCGGCGGCGAGGACGTCGGTCAGGTAGACCTCACCCTGATCATTGTCGGTGCCCAGCGAGGCCAGGGAGGTGCGCAGGAAGTCCGCGTCGAAGGCATAGATGCCCGCGTTGATCTCGTTGATCGCGGCCTGTTCGGGGGTGGCGTCGCGCTGCTCAACGATCGCGGTGACCGTGCCCGAGGCGTCGCGGATGATGCGTCCGTAGCCGGTGGGGTCCTCGACGCGCGAGGTCAGGACGGTGACCGCGTGGCCCGCGCCCTCGTGGGTGGCGACCAGCTCGGCCAGGGTGTCCGTGGACAGGAGGGGAACGTCGCCGTAGGTGACGACGATGGTGCCGGAGACGGGCTCGAGGCCGCACTGGACGGCACGGCCGGTGCCGGGGATCTCATCCTGGTCGGCGATGATGGCGCTGGGCAGCACGCGTTCAATCTCGGCGGCAACGACGTCGCGCTGGTGGCGCACGACGGCGACCAGGTGCTCGGGGTCGAGGCCGTGGGCGGCACGTAGGGCGTGTCCGATCATGGACAGGCCAGACAGGGAGTGAACGACCTTGGGGAGGGCAGATTTCATGCGCGTTCCCTGACCTGCGGCCAGGACGATGACGGCGGCGGGGCGAGACATGTTCCTCCTCGGGGGTCTGCGGTCCCATCGGGACCGGTCGCTCCGCCCCTAGGATTCGAACCTAGACTAAAGGCACCAAAAACCTCTGTGCTGCCGTTACACCAAGGCGGAATGCGTCCACTGTGATGATACCTGCACCCCTCGCACGCTTTCAAACGCGACCCCGCGCCCACTGGGCGGTCCCCACGCGGCCCAGCCCAGGCCTCGTGTGATACTGGGGTCATGGCTGAGAAGAGGACACGAATGAGCGGCTTCGCGCGCCGCGAGCAGTTGGTGGCCGTGGGGCGTTCCCTGTTCGCCGAGAAGGGCTTCGGCGCGACCAGCGTCGAGGAGATCGCCGCCCGGGCGAAGGTCTCCAAGCCTGTGGTCTACGAGCACTTCGGGGGCAAGGAAGGCCTGTACGCGGTCGTCGTCGACCGCGAGGTGCAGGCCCTCATCTCTTCCCTGCAATCGTCCCTGGAGTCCTCCGAGCGCCCGCGCCTGATCCTGGAGAACGCGACCCTGGGCCTGCTCGACTACATCGAGCGCAACACGGACGGCTTCCGCGTGCTCGTGCGCGACGCCCCCTCGGATCGCACGGCGGGCTCCTTCTCCTCGGTCATGGGCGACGTAGCGACCAGCGTCGAGCACATCATCGCCGAGCAGTTCAAGCGCTCGGACTTCGACACCACCTGGTCTCCCCTGTACGCGCAGATGCTCGTCGGCCTCATCGCGCAGGTCGGCCAGTGGTGGCTGGACGACCGCCGCATGAAAAAGGACGAGGTCGCAGCCCACGTCGTCAACCTCATCTGGAACGGCCAGCGCGGCCTGCGCCCCCACCCCACGCTGCGGGTGCGCTCGGGCGAAGGACGCTAGTTTTTCGTTCTCAACACACGACGAGGCCGTGGCGGGTATTCCCAGCCACGGCCTCGTTAATGAGTGAGACTCAGCGCGCCTCGTAGGAGAGGCAGTCCGCGGTGCCCGCGCCGACCGAGATGGAGGCGGCGGTGCACTCGAGGGCGTTGTTGTGGGCGCAGTCGGCCTTCTGGCAGGCGCCGACGAAGGTCTCAGCCTTGCCAAGGCCGCCCTTGACGGTCAGCGGGATGAAGGTCGTGCAGGAGGTCGAGTAGCCGACAGTGATAGCGGCGGCTCCACAGCTCTTCTCCTTGTTGTAGGAGCAGTCGGTGACGGAGCAGTCGAGGATGCGGGGCATATCTGCCATTGGAGTGTCCTTTTCAACGTGGCCCCGTGGGGCCTCTTTGTAGCCGGTCGCGACCGGGTTGGCCGCGCTGTTGACTCCAGTGATACGCCTTTTCGCAACATATCCAAAACGTGGCGAGTTTTCGTTGCAATTCCAAGGGCGTTCCCGCGCCCTTCGGGAGCTATTTTCGCATTCGCGCCATCACTAATTACGCAAATAAATGCGGCATTTATTTTGCGTAATTCAGATAGGTGAGCCTGCGCTGCGCGGGTGTGGCACGCCTACCCTGATCGGCCCTCACGCACGGAATCGCCCGCGCCGCGTGCCCCTCCGAGATCGACCCTCAGCGCACCCAGCGCCCCAGGAGCGCACCGCCCGAGGGATCGCGATAGGCCGCGACCAGGTCATCAACGTCCATGAGGGCCACGCGAGCCAACTGGTTGAGCTGATAGTGGTTGGGGAAAATCGTGCGCATTTCCATCGGCAAGGGAACACCGTTCATCGTCAGGCGTCCCATGATCGCCCCGACCTGCTCCATACCCCAGCGTTCATCAAGGCCGTCCGCCTTGAGGGGTACGGCGATGGGAGCCCACTCCATGCGACGCCGCGCTTCACTGCCGATACGCACGATCGCCCACCGGAGCATGAGGTCGTGGTCATTGCTGACGAAGTGAGGCCAACGCTCCTCGGCGTATTCACTCTCACCGTAGAAGGACTGCGCGTCACTCCCATGCGTCTTCCACACATGTCGCCAGCTGCGGCCACAGTCCCACGTGAGCGCCAGACCATCACCCTCACGCAGACGCACCTGCGCTCCCGCGCGCATCGCGAAGTCCATGAGTTCAGGCTGTGCCCACATCAGCGCGCCGCCTTTCCATCGAGGATCCCCAGCTCCAGGCACTCCAGCGCCGTCAGGGGCGTCTGCCCCGCCAGGAACTGCACCTGGCGCGCTCCGCCGCGTAGATCAAACTGGGGCACATTGATGCCCGTTCGGATAGAGAAGCCCGGCGGCAGGCTCTTGATCTCATACTCATAGATCGGATCGTGGAGCGCGAAAATGTCTTGGGCTCGCTCCTCGAAGTAATAGACCTGCCCCTCACGATCGAGGGGGATGTGCCAGAAGTACTTACCCGTCGGGTAACCTAGACGATCAACGTAGGGCCCGTATGCCTCGACGTAGTCATCGAGGGACGTGAAGACCTCGACCGTCGAGCGATCCATGCGCGCGAGGACCGTCTCACTGTCGGGAATGAAGCGGATAGTACCGGTATCACGGAAACCGGGGGCATGAACGTCTGGAACATCCGAGAATGACACGGGACCCTCCTTGAGCAATCAATCGGCTCCATTGTAGGCTGCACCGACTGACGCGACGAGCAGGCACGAGGCCGGTCACTGTTCCTCGTTCTCCAGGTAGCAGCACAGACACAGACGCACCTCGCCCGCGCCACCGAGGGGCAGCGCGGGCGATGATGGCTCAGAGCCGACAGTCAGGAAGCGATCACTTCGCGGACCAGAAACGGACCACGATCGTCGTGCCGTCGTCGGCCGGCTGCGAGCGCTCCAGATCGGCGACATAGTCGTAGGAGCCGGAGAAGTCAGTCGACGTCGGCAGGTACTGGGGCAGGTCAGCGAGCGTCACGTTGTAGACACGCTTGCCACCCTCGACGGAGTACGACATGTCGGGCGTGATGGCCACACCGTCCGCCTTGGAGACCCAGTAGCGGTTGATCGTGCCGTGAGCGCCGCGCTCGTCGCGCTGGTACCAGTAGAGGCTGTAGTTCTCCGTCTCGGGGACGGTGCGCACGACCTGATCCCCCACCAGCACATGGTTGACGATTGTCTCCTGCTGGGTGGCCACGGCCTCGTCGTCGCGCTTGTTGTCGCGCAGCGTGATGCCGCGAGGGGACAGAGCGGAGCCGTCGAGGCCGAAGTCCGCGCGAACCTCCTCGGCGTAGGGACGCACGATGAGATTGTCCGAGACGGTGACGTTACGAATGTCGCCCTTCACTTCCTGGAAGTCGATCGCGCCGCGCGTGTTTCCGTAGAAGTCATTCGTGGTGCCCGAGCGCACGAGCTTGTTGTGCGAGATCGAAATACCACCGTCCGTGTTCAGGTCGAAGTTGTGACCGTCGAACACGGTGTTGAGGCGGATGCCCGCACCGGAGAAGTTGTTGACGATGAGGTTGTCCTTGATGACGTGGGACTTGCCGCCGAAGAGGCCGATGGCGGAGGCACGCCAGCCCAGCTCAACAGTGTTGCCCACGAAGGAGTTGTGCTCAGCGATGCGCGCCTGGCTGTTGGTCGACTTGTCGATGCTCGACCACGAGGCCAGGCCATCGTCACCATTACCGCGCACCGAGGAGTTGCGAACCGTGGAGTTCGCCGTTCCCTGGGCGAAGTTGACGCCGTCGGCGAAGTTGTTGCGGATACGCGCGTTCTCGATGACCATGCCGTCGGTATAGGTCATCTGGCTGGCATCCACGTAGTCGCCCATCCAGAAGCCGCACTCGAAGTGCTCGACCCACACGTTGGCGACGCGGGTGTTCGCGCCGGCGGAACCCGCGAAGCCCTTGTACTGAGCCTTCTCGTCGAAGCGGGACTTCAGGTTCGAGGACATGTAGAAGTCCGTCATGGTCACGCCACCCACGCCGCGATTGAAGACGAAGCCGCCGCCGCCAGCCTGGTCGGAGGTGAAGCGCACGTTGGTGTGCCACATACCCGCGCCCTGGATGGTCAGGTCGGAGTGGTCCAGGCCGATCTTGCGGCCGAACTCCCACGTGCCCGCAGGAATGTAGACGGTCTTGGAGGTGGCCGCAGCCTGGTTCATGGCCCAGATAAGCGCGTCGGAGTCGTCGACGCCGTCGCCGGGCTTGGCTCCCTGGTAGTCTGCCACGCTCACGGCACCTTCGGGGCGCTCGATGGCGGGCGCAGCCTGCTCAAGCTCAATGAAGTCGATGCCGTAGGCATTCTGGTCGTCGCCAACCTTGACGATCTGAATATGATCGTCCTTCTGGATCTGGCGGCCCAGGAGGGTGTGGACCTCGTCGAAACGGAAGCGCGCCTTCCGGCCGTCTCCCGGCTCGTCGTACACATGGTCGCCGCCGACGTACTGCCAAGCCGTCTCGGAAGAGAGGTCGAGCGTCGCGACGGTCTCGCTGTTCACGCGCACGTCGACACGACCGGAGGTGTGATCCGGCAGGGTGAAGCGCAGGTCGAGGGCATTGGCCGCGGTCGTCGCAGTGAAGTCCACGGAGGAGTTCTTGCCATTCAGGGCCACGTAGGACTGGCC
>CATYYP010000008.1 GCA_958415245.1 Schaalia odontolytica
CATCGCGATCGCCGAGGCGCTCTGGGTTCGAGAATCTACAATTCCGCCGTTTCCGCGGGCGAGAACCAGCAGGTCGCCGATGATCGAGGCACCGTCTCCGGGGCCGATGAGCGCGCCCGTCTGGTCTCGCGAGAGGATCCACGCGCTCTCCCCCAGGACGTCGCGCCAGCGGGCCTCCACGTCGGCGGCGTGGCCCTCCTGCGCGTGCACGTGCACGGCTCGTGTCTCGCCGGCGACGATGCGTACGCCCTCGCGCAGAGCGGGCGTCACGGCCACGTCCACGAGGGCGGAGTGCTCCACGTTAATCATGCCGTGGTCAGCCGTCATGACGGTTCGCACACCCGGGGGTAGGCCGCGCAGCAGCGCAGACAGCCCCGCGTCGAACTCTTCGAGGCAACCGATCCATGCGTCCGATCCGACGCCGGAGCTGTGGCCGGCGTGGTCGATCTCGGACCAGTAGAGGTAGACGACGGGCGTGCCGGCCCGCAGCTCGCGCAGGGCGGCGCTCACGCGGTCGCTGAGCGACTCTGCGGGAACGTGGCGCGCTCCGCGCAGCGCCGCTCCCGTCAGCCCGGAACCGGCAAAGCGCGCGGGCGAGATGACGGCCGAGGACACGTCCGCTGCGGCGAGGCGCTCGAAGTAGGTGGGCGTGGGCTGCCACTCGGTGGGCGCCGGCCCGCCCTCCATGGCCAGCAGGTTCATGACGCCGCCACCGTAGGCAACGGAGAAGCCCACCATGTTGGTGGCGCCGGGGCGTGCACCCGTGCCGAAAGCCGTGATGGCCGCGGCCGTCGTCGAGGGCACGACCGTGTGAATCGAGCGAATATCGTCTCGCACGCGGCGCAGCGTCGGTGTGTGTCCCAGGTGATCCTGGATCAGCTCGTACCCCAGCCCGTCCACGAGGATGAGAAGCACCTGATCAGCCCCGGCCTCGATCCCGAGGGCGCCGGCCGCTTGCGAGGAGGCACCGGGCAGGGAGGTATCGATTGACGAGAGGGCACCAGCGATGACGTCCGTAATGACCGGATCGCCCGCGCCGGGCAGGTCGGCGCCGGGCAGGTCCAGCGTCAGTGCGCGCTCACTCACTGCGGGTCCCCATCAGGCGAGCGAGGTGATCGACGAAGACCATGGCCTCGTCGAGGGCATCCTGACCGTCGGCGGCCGCGGAGATGCGGAAGGTCATGTCGTCGGGGAAGGACGTGCCCGTCAGGCCGTGATCGGCCATGCAATTCGGGTCGTCACATCGGGCGGGCTCGAGCTCGAGGCGGCGCGCGCCCTTCAGGTCCAGGGCGATCGTCATCTCGGACAGACCGCTCGCATTCTCGGGGTCCGTGTAGACCTCCATCGTGGAGTACCCGGCGATGTCACCCACGCGGTGCACGGCCGTCGCGATCGTCGCCGATCCGCCGTCCATCTCGTCGACATGGAGCTGAACGATGGCGCGGTCCGTCAGCGAGGCAACCGTCAGGTGCCGGAATACCGATCCGCGGTCGAAACCCGTATCCACCTGGCACAGCGTCGCAAGCGGCTCCGCTGCGCCCAGAGCGCGGCGCAGCGCACGCTGCACGGCCTTGGGGTAGAAGCCCCCACGTTCGATACGGGTCCATGTGTCCATGCCCCAATTGTGCCCCGAAGCGGCGCGCCAGTCGAAATGAGCGCCAAGCCGCGCAATAATTGCGCGTATGGCTAAGAAGGACCAGGTCGTCGACATCCCTGAGAAGGACGAGAACATCACAGAGATCGACGTGTCCGATGAGATGCGTGGGTCCTTCCTGGAGTATGCCGTCTCGGTGATCTACGCGCGTGCGCTCCCCGACGCGCGCGACGGCCTCAAGCCCGTGCAGCGCCGCATCCTGTTCCAGATGGACCAGATGGGGCTGCGCCCCGACAAGGGACACGTGAAGTCCCAGCGCGTCGTCGGCGAGGTCATGGGTAAGCTCCACCCGCACGGCGATTCCGCGATTTACGAGGCCCTGGTACGCCTCGCACAGCCCTTCAACCTGCGCGTTCCCCTGGTTGATGGACACGGTAACTTCGGCTCTCTGGACGACGGCCCGGCCGCCGCGCGTTACACCGAGGCGCGCATGGCGCCCGCCGCTCTGGACCTGGTGACGGGCTTGGACGAGGACACGGTCGATTTCGTCCCCAACTACGACAACCAGTTCATGCAGCCGGACGTCCTGCCGGCGGCCTTCCCCCAGCTGCTGGTCAACGGCGCCTCGGGCATCGCCGTGGGCATGGCGACGAATATCGCCCCGCACAACCTGTCGGAGACGATTGCTGGTGCCATTCACCTGCTGGATAACCCGTCAGCGTCGGTCGCCGACCTCATGCGCTACATCCCCGGCCCCGACCTGCCCGAGGGCGGCGTCATCGTCGGCCTCGAGGGCATCAAGGAAGCCTACGAAACCGGACGAGGCGCGTTCAAGACCCGTGCGAAGGTCCAGATCGAGCGCGTGACTGCCCGCAAGATGGGCATTATCGTCACGCAGCTGCCCTACATGGTCGGCCCGGAAAAGGTCATCGAGAAGATCAAGGAAAACGCGAACGCAGGACGCCTCAAGGGCATTTCCTCGGTTCAGAACCTCACCGACCGTATCCACGGCCTGCGCCTGGTCATCGAGGTGAAGAACGGTTTCAACCCCGAGGCCGTGCTCCAGCAGCTCTACCAGCGCACGCCTCTGGAGGATTCCTTCTCGATCAACGCGGTGGCGCTCGTGGGCGGCCAGCCGCGCACGCTGGGCCTCAAAGAGATGCTGCAGGTCTTCCTGGATCACCGCCTGGACGTCACGACGCGTCGCAGCCGCTTCCGCCTCAAGAAGTGCGAGGATCGCCTGCACCTGGTCGAGGGCCTGCTCATCGCGATCCTGGACATCGACGACGTTATCGCCATCATTCGTTCCTCCGATGACGCGGAGATCGCGCGCGAGCGCCTCATGACGGCCTTCGACCTGTCCGAGGCCCAGGCCAACTACATCCTCGAGCTGCGCCTGCGTCGCCTCACGAAGTTCTCGCGCATCGAGCTGGAGACCGAGCGCGATGAGCTGCTGGCGAAGATCGCGTCGCTGCGCGAGATCCTGGAGGATCCGGAGCTGCTGCGCGCGCTCGTGAAGAAGGAGCTGCGCGAGGTCTCGGATCGCCTGGGTACGCCGCGTCGCACGCTGCTGCTGGCCTCGACGGGCACGCCCGTGGGAGCCGCGTCCGACGATGCCGCACTGGCGGCCCTACCGTCGGTGTCGCGTTCCGGTAAGGGCCTTGACCTGCAGATCCCGGACGACCCGTGCGTCGTGGTCCTGTCCTCCTCGGGCGGTCTCGCCCGCGTCGAGGGCGGGGATCCCCTGGAGCCCGGTCCGCGCGCGGCGTCGGACGGCTGGCGCGTGCAGCTGCCGTCGACGGCCCGATCGCAGGTGGCCGTGGTGACAGAGGACGGCGTTGCCCACCGTATCGACGTCGTGGACTTGCCGGCGCTCCCCCGCTTTGAGACGGGCTTGTCGCTCGCCGGTGCGATGCCGTCGTCGCTGCTGCTGCACACGGACGTTCCCGCGGTGGGTCTGCTCGACCCCGAGGGCACCGACGTGGTCGCGATGGGCACGGCTCGCGGCACGGTCAAGCGCCTACGCCCGGACGTACTGCAGCGCGACGAGTGGGAGGTCATCGCCCTGGAGGACGGCGACCGTCTCGTGGGCTTCGATCGCTGCTCGGACGAGGCGGACCTGGTGTTTATTTCGTCGGACGCGCAGCTGCTGCGCACCCCCGCAGCGAAGGTGCGCCCGCAGGGCCGCACGGCCGGCGGCATGGCCGGCATGAAGCTGAACCCTGGGGCCGAGGCCCTGGGATTCTGGGTGGTCGAGGCTCCCATCGACGCCGTCGTGGTAACGGTGGCCGCGGCGCTGGGCGCGCTGCCGGGCACGGGCCAGACAACGGTGAAGGTGACGCCTTTCGAGTGCTACCCATCCAAGGGCCGAGGCGGTCAGGGCGTGCGCTGCCAGCGCTTCCTGCGCGGCGAGGATCGACTCGATATCGCGTGGGTCGGCACGAAGCCGGCACGGGCCGCGTCCGCGGACGGTTCTCCCGTGGAGCTGCCCGCAGAGGATGAGCGCCGCGACGGCTCGGGCGTGCCGATCACTTTCGCGATTGCGACGATCGGCTGACGCTTTCCTCACGTTGAAAGCGGTGGGGTGGCCGGAATTTCTCCCGGCCACCCCACCGTTATCTATGTCGTCGTGCGGATATGGGTGTGGGCCCAGCCAATCGGCCGGGCCCACACCCATCAGTTGAGGAACGCTCCCCCGTCAGCCTCGCAGCGTCGGGTCGGCGGCCAGGATGTCGGCGACCTCCTCGCGCGTGGGCGAGTACGCACCCTGGTGCAAGATGGTGATGCCGGAGGTAATGATGCCGCGGTGGATGGCGGGCAGGATCTGGTCCCACGAGGCGTCGCGCAGGCGCTGCTTCGCCTCACTCGACCCCAAGAGACCCGCGTCCACCAGGCCGGAGATCAGGCCAGCCATGAGCGAGTCACCCGCGCCCACGGTGTCCACGAGTTCGACATCCAGCGGGTCGACGACGAGCATGTCGCGCTCGGCGGCTGCCTTGATGTAGACGCCCCAGGGGCCGCGCGTGCACAGGATCAGCGACGGGCCCGACTGCGACCACTGGCGGATAACATCCTCGACGGGGCGGCCGGGGTACAGCCACTCGAGGTCCTCGTCCGACGCCTTCACGACGTCCGCGAGGGCCACGATCGCCTCGATGTGGGGGCGGGCCTCGTCGGGCGTACCCAGGAGAGCCGGGCGGATGTTCGGGTCGTAGGAGACGGTGCCGCGGATGGCCTGGCGCTTGACGGCGGCCAGCACCTTGTCGGCGCCGGGCTCGACGACGACCACGTAGGAGCCGGTGTGGACGTGCCCGACAGTGTCCGGGTCCTCGACGGCAGGAACGTCCCACGAGAGGTCGAACTCGTAGGTGGCGTGCCCCTTCTCGTCGACGGCAGCGTGGGCCACCGTGGTGAACTCGGCGCCGTCACTGCCGGGCGTCAGGATGACGCCGGCGGCCTCGGCGTGAGCGCGCACCTTGTCGCCGCGAGCGTCACGGGCGAACCACGTCGCCAGCTCGGATTCGTGGCTGAGCCGGGTCAGGCCGGCGGCAACGTTGAGCATCGATCCCCCGACAACTTCGACGGGTTCACTGTTTGGGCGGGTGATCTCGTCGATGAGAGCTTCCCCGATGTTCACGATCCTAGTCATTGGTCAACCCCAGCTTCTCTTCCATTTCTTCGAGCGGAATGCCCTTGGTTTCGGGCATGACCTTCAGGACCCAGAATAGCTGACCGACCATCGCGAGGAAGAAGATTCCAAAAGCGTAGCCACCTCCGAGTTTATCGGTGAGCACAGGGAAGGCGTAGGTGGTAATGAAGGCGAACACCCAGTGCGTGAGCGAGCCCAGGGACTGGCCGCGGGCACGCACACGGTTGGGGAAAATCTCCGAGATGAACACCCAGATAACTGAGCCCTGGCCGAAGGCGTGCGAGGCGATGAAGCCGAGCAGTCCGAAGAGGATCAGCCAGACGGGAGCGGCGCTGCCCTCCTCGAAGTAGCCGTTCTCGTATGCGAACATCATGCCCGCCAGGAAGCCGAGCGAGATCAGGTATCCGATCGAGCCGACGATCATGAGCTGGCGGCGGCCGATGCGGTCGATGACGGTGAGGGCGGCCATCGTGGCGATCAGGTTCATGAGGCCGACGATGACAGATCCGATGTAGGGGAAGGCATCGCCCAGGACTGCGGCGCCGCCCGCAAGCTTCATGACCTTGGGCGCGTAGTAGAGGATCGCGTTGATGCCCGAGAGCTGGTTGAACATCGCGATGCAGAAGGCCATGAGGATGACCTTGCGGTAGCGGCGCGTGAAGAAGGCAACCTTGCCGCCGGCGGCATCCTCGGCGATCTGTGCCTTGATTTCGCCGATCTGCTCGTCGCATTCAGATTGAGAGGCGGTGAGACGCTCGGAAATCTTCACAGCAAGTTCTTCGCGGCCGTGCGAGAGCAGCCAGCGCGGCGTCTCGGGGACTGTGGCCAAAAAGAGTAGGAAGAACACGGCGGGCACGGCCATGACGCCGAGCATCCACCGCCAGGCAGTCTCTTCGTGCGCGATTTCGCGGATGATCGCGTTCGAGGCGTAGGCCAGGAGGATACCGAAGACGATGTTGAACTGGACGAGGCCGACCAGGCGTCCGCGCACACGTGCGGGCGCGATCTCGGCGGTGTAAATGGGCGCCACAACGGAGGACAGGCCCACGCCGACGCCGCCGAGGAAGCGGAAGATCATGAAGAAGGTGATCGGGAACGCAGACGAGGCCGACACCGTTCCATCCGCTGCGCTCACCAGCGTGGGCAGCGGGGCCAGGGCGGTAGCGAGCGCTCCGAGGCCAAAGAGGATACCGATCCAGAAGAGGACGGGTTTACGGCCGAATCGGTCGGCCAGGTTACCGGCGATGATTGCACCGAGAATCGTACCGATCGTCGCGATCGCGACGATCATGCCTTCGCCCGTGGAGGACAGGGCGTAGAGCTCGGTGAGTTTTTCTTCCGCGCCGGAGATGACGGCGGTATCAAAACCGAAGAGCAGGCCGCCGAGAGAGGCGACGATGGCGCTTCGAATGACCAGGGGCGGAATGGATCGAGATGGTGCTGACGACTGAGATGTCATGCTGGCTCCGCACTGTGGGGAGGGGACGCGCATGGCGCCGAGGCCGTTCCTGCCTCTATCGCGAGCCTAAGAATTTAATTGGTCGGACAATTAGGACCTAGGGAGCGGTTATGTGAAAACTGGAAGGAAAATGGGAGAAAAAACGCGCACCGACAAAGAAAAAGTAACGACGGTAACACAAGTGGATGCACGGAAACATCCACCATGCGAAACGACGGTCAGATCTCGATGGCGTAGAGCCTGGTCTGTCCCACCGTGCGGAAGCCCAGGTAGTCGTAGATGGCGAGCGCGCCCGTGTGGTTCGCAGAGCCCACGCCCGTGCCCGCACGATCCATGCCGTCGCGCTTCTGCGCCCACATCGACGCCAGGATCAGCGCGTCAGCAACGCGACTCTCGCGCCACTGGGACAGGACTCCTAGCTGGTCGATGTACCCCTCGCGCCAGCCCAAAGCCGCCCAATCCTGCTCGTAACGCGATGCCAGCAGGAAACCGGCGACGCGGGGACGATCCCCCGTCCGGTCGACGGCGACGAAAGACCATTCAGGAGCGAAGGCCGTGCGCCCCTGCATCCACTGCTCCTGGGTGAGCGGGGGCCGGCCCCACTCGGACTCGTTGAGGCGGTTCGCCGCGCGCAGGGCGGGTTCCTCCCACTGGGGACCCCAGGCCTCGACGCTCATGTACGAACCCAGGTCAGGAACCGGCGGAAGACCCTCCAAGGACGCGCGCAGCTCGTAGTAGGTACGCGTCCAGCGGAAGCCATGCACCTTCAGCTGTGCCTCGAGATCGTCCTGGCCGGTCTCGACGTGACAGGTGATCTGAGCGGGAGTATCCCCCTCGACCTCGGCCAGCATCTGGCGCGCTGTGCCCTCCTGCCAGTCGACGATCGCATTGCCGAGGCCGATGCGCCGAAAGTCGGGGTCCACTCCCCCGACACACACGCACTCCACGCGCCCCGGAAAACGCAGGACCACCTGAGCGAAGGCAACGATGCGACCCGCTGCGATACCCCTGCGGGCAATCCCGACGAGGCCTCGCCACTGGGAGGCGCCCGAGAGCATCTCCTCGACCTCGTCCGGGCTGGTGCGATACGGCGGGTTATCGCGAGCCTCCATGCGGGCGAAAAGGGCGGACAAGCCGTCGTGATGGGCAGCCGTCAGCGACTCCCATTCGATCCCATGATGTTCGCCCGGGAAGGGGACGAACTCGGGGGCATTTGCTCGCTGCGCGAGAGGAATGCTCATGCTCGCCTCCTTCCGTCTCTACTGGTCGATCGTGTAGTAAACCTCGGCGGCTTCGTCCACGAAGCCCAGGTGTTCGTAAATCTTATGCGCTCCGTCGGGGCTCGACATGTCAACGTCGAGGCCAATGCGTGACGCGCCAGACGCGGAGGCTCCTGCGACAGCATGCCCGACGAGCGCGCTCGCAATGGAGCGTCCGCGGTGCGCCTCGGCGACGCCGAGCAGGTAGATGTAGGCCTCCGGACGGCCCGTAGCCACCCACCGCTGAGCGGGACGCCCAGTGATCGCGTAGCCGACGACCTCGCCCTGGGCATCCACGGCCACAAACGACCAGCGCGGGTCGAAGTGGTTCATCGCATCGTCCCACCACAGGGCGCGCAGCGGCGAACGGAACGACTGCTGGAAGGCCTCCATGTGGATGGCGCGGATCTGCTCCTGCGGAACCTCGCTCCACGGCAGGACGCGATATCCGTGGCGCGCAGGCACGGGCACCTCGCCACCGGCCAGGTCGCGATACATGACCTGGTACGTACGCTTAGCGAAGAAGCCGGCCGCAATGTAGAGGCGGCGACGATCGGTCATGTGCGCGTCGACGAGGTTCGAGATCGACGCGGGCACCTCGGACTCGGCGCCGAAAGCTTCGACGAGCATCTGTCGGGCGCGCCCATCCTGCCAGTAGAGCAGAGCCCGGCCCACACCTCGGCCACGCCAGTGCGGATGAATGAAGGCGCTGACGACGGCGGTGGCGGCCTCATGAATGCCGCGCAGCACGCGCACGGACGCCACGGCGCAGATGTTTCGCTTCGCGTCCAGGCCGACGATCGTGTCCACCCAGTCGCGTCCGTTTTCGCCCTCCATCATGTCCGCGATGTCGTCGACGGAGGTGCGCCGAATGGCGTTGTCATCGTCTTCGATCAGGGAGATGAGCGCGTACACGGCGGGGGCATCGCGGCCGATCATGGGCCGCCAGCGCAACCCGAGGTGATTGCCCGGGTACGGGACGGACCCGGGCGGCGTGAGTCGCTGCGCAAGTCCTGTCATGGCAGATATCCTACCGGCTATTCGGGCCTTTAGTCACACTGGCGCTTGACATTTGGTCAACGTGCGTGAACGTTTGTGCAGCGCGCGGGGATTTTTGCCCGTGATTACGCGTCGATGCGTGTACGATCCAGCCCAGCGGATTCCTCGACGATAAACTCCTTGCGCGGACCCACGGTCGAGCCCATGAGCAGCTCAAACACGTCCTCCGCCTGGCGCAGGGCTTCCTCGTCGGCCAGCGTGATGCGACGCAGCGAGCGATGCGCCCGGTCCATCGTGGTCTCCGCGAGCTGGTCGGCGTCCATCTCACCCAGGCCCTTGTAGCGCTGGATGGGTTCCTTCCACGTGCGGCCCGAGCGACGCAGCGCGGCGAGCTTACGATGCAGCTCGTCCTCGGAGTAGGTGTAGATGTACTCGCGCTTCTTACGTCCCTTGCCCGCGACCTCGATGCGGTGCAGGGGCGGGACGGCGGCGTAGATGCGGCCGGCCTCGACCATGGGACGCATGTAGCGGAAGAACAGGGTCAGCAGCAGGGTGCGGATGTGCGCGCCGTCGACGTCGGCGTCGGTCATGAGGATGACCTTGCCGTACCTCGCCTGAGACAGGTCGAAGGTACGACCCGAGCCCGCGCCGATCACCTGGATGATGTTGGCGCACTCGGCGTTGGCCAGCATGTCCGCAGTCGAGGCCTTCTGCACGTTGAGGATCTTGCCTCGAATCGGGAACAGGGCCTGGTAGTGGGAGTTGCGCGCGGCCTTGGCCGTGCCCAGGGCGGAGTCGCCCTCGACGATGAAGAGCTCGGTCTCCTCGACATCCTCGAGGCGGCAGTCCGCGAGCTTGGCGGGCAGCGAGGAGGTCTCCAGCGCGTTCTTCTTGCGCGAGATCTCCTTGTGCAGGCGCGCGGAGACGCGGGCTTTCATCTCGCCGACGACCTTCTCCATGAGGAGGGAGGTCTGCTGCTTATCGTCGCGCTTGGACGAGGCGAACTTGGCCTTCAGCCAATCGGAGACGACGCGGTTGACGACAGTGCGGATCTGGGGCGTGCCCAGCGTTTCCTTGGTCTGCCCCTCGAACTGGGGCTCGGGGAAGCGAACGGTGATGACGGCGGTCATGCCGGCCTGAACGTCGTCCTTTTCGGGACGCCCGTCCTTCGCGCCGACCTTGAGCTTACGGGCGTTCTTGTCGATCGCGGCGCGCAGGGTCTTGAGGACTGCCTGCTCGAAGCCGGTGACGTGGGTGCCTCCCTTGGGGGTGGCGATGATGTTGACGAAGGACTGGACGGTCGTGTCGTAGCCGATGCCCCAGCGCAGCGCGATGTCGACCTCGCAGGTGCGCTCGACCTCGGTGGCGCGCAGGTGCCCGGTCTCGGAGTCCAGGGCCTGCACGGTCTCGTTGTAGGTGCCCTGACCCGTGATGTGCCACGTGTCGGTGACGGGACCGTCGGAGGCCAGCCAGTTCGCGAAGTCGACGACGCCGCCGTCGAAGCGGAAGCTCTCGTGGAGTTCTTCTTCGCCGCGCTCGTCGTAGCAGTTGATGGTCAGGCCGGGCACGAGGAACGCGGTCTGGCGGGCGCGTGCCAGCAGGTTCTCCCAGGAGAAGCCCTCGGTGGACGGGAAGATCTGGAAGTCCGCCCAGAAGCGCACGCGCGTGCCGGTCTGGGATTTCTTCACCTTGCCGACCGTCTTGAGGGTCGAGCCGTCCACGAAAGGCTTGAAGGGCGAGTTGGGGGTGCGCTGCTTCGAGTCGTCGAATTCGCCGGGTTCGCCGCGGCGGAAGCACATCTCATGGGTCTTGCCGCCGCGGTCGACCTGCACGTCGAGGCGGGCCGACAGGGCGTTCACGACGGAGGCACCGACGCCGTGGAGGCCACCCGAGGCCGCATAGGAGCCGCCGCCGAACTTACCGCCGGCGTGGAGCTTGGTGTAGACAACCTCGACGCCCGTCAGGCCCTGCCCGGGCACGATATCGACGGGGATGCCTCGGCCGTTGTCAGCGACGGAGGCGGAGTGGTCGGGGTGCAGGCGCACGTCGATCGTGTCGCAGTGGCCTTCCAGGGCCTCGTCGACCGCGTTGTCGATGATCTCCCAGAGGCAGTGCATGAGGCCCCGGTGGTCGGTCGAGCCGATGTACATGCCGGGGCGCTTGCGCACGGCCTCGAGCCCCTCGAGGACCGAGAGGTGCCGTGCGTTGTAGTCGGATGCGTCGGTAGGAGTCACGATGTGCATCATATGTGGCTGGGCGCTCGTTTGTGGCCAACGGTGCGCGTGGCGCGGGTTCTGGGATGCTTTCCACGATCGACGAGGCCGGGGCCAGATCGCGCTGGTGGGTGCGCTTTCCGGGTCCGTTGGGGCTTATTGAAGGAGGGTTTGCACTCCCCGTTTCGTTGTATCGGCGTGCGGGCGGTCGATTGCGCCCCGGGTGAACAGGGGTGCGCGGGGCGGGACGATGGTGTGTGATGGAAGCATGAACGCACAGACTCTTGAACGCCCCGTACTGGACGAGCCGCAGCTCAGCGCGGCGAATCGTTGCGACGCCTGCGGCGCTCGCGCCTGGGTTCGTGCGACGATGCCTTCGGGTGGCCAGCTGTACTTCTGCGGCCACCATGCAAACGAGCACCTGCCCTCGCTGGTGGGCGCCGGCGCACAGATCCTGGACGAGCGTCATTTCATGAACGACTGAGAGCGAACCTCCCGCAGTGGCGGGACGCACGGCTGTAAGGCGCGGGCGGGGACCAACTGGTCCCCGCCCGCGTTTTTCTTGCGTACATCGTTGTTGTGCCCATTTGCGACGACTGCGTCACGAAATCGCTCCTGACCCACACTTTTGCTCCTCTCCCCCGCGCGCCTGTCAAAGAACGCGTGGTACAGTTGCGAGCCGCTTTCGGGCACAAAAGGTGGCGAACTGACACACTGTCGCCCGCATTGGAGCAAAGCCATGAAAATAGCGTGGAACGAATTTACATATCAACCAAAGAAGTTCGTTCTCATCGAGTTCCTGATCGCCACGCTCATGTTCATGGTCGTGTTCCTCTCGGGCATCACCAACGGCCTCGCCGCCTCCGTGTCCGCGCAGATCGCGAACTACGGTCCCCTCACCTACGTCCTGTCGACGGACTCCGATGGCGTCATCCCCTATTCGTCGGTGACCTCCGACGACATCGAGGCCCTCGAAACGGCCGGCATGCGCAACTACGCGAGCCTCATCATCCAGCGCGCGACCATCACCCAGGACGACGACTCCAACACCCTGGACATCACGTACTTCGCGACGGATCACAACGACGGTAACGTTCTCCAGCCGACCCTCATTGACTCCGACATGACAATCTCCGATCTGGGAGACGACGAGGTCATCCTCGACAGCGCGTTCGAGAACGAGGGCATCAGCGTCGGCGACCGGGTGATCGACAAGATCTCGGAGCAGGAGCTCACGGTCGTCGCCTTTGCCAAGAGGGCGAACTACGGTTACAGCGACATTGGTTTCGTCAGCTCGCAGACCTACGCGGGTATGCGTACCAAGACGGATCCGAACTATCGGTGGCAGG
Source organism: Schaalia odontolytica (assembly GCA_958415245.1). GTDB lineage: Bacteria > Actinomycetota > Actinomycetes > Actinomycetales > Actinomycetaceae > Pauljensenia > Pauljensenia odontolytica_D. The sequence goes on from CATYYP010000008.1 coordinate 12,523, forward strand.
CCCAGACGGTCGTGACCTCGGATGAGATCGCGGAGGACGCCCTTCCTGATCATCTGATGACCGCCGACCGCCAGCAGGTCATCGACAAGATCCCCGGCTATAAGGCCCAGAACCTGACGCTCAAGATGATCACGTGGGTGCTCCTCGTGGCCTCGTCCGCGATCCTGGGCGTCTTCTTCTACATCCTCACCCTGCAGAAGCTGCGCCAGTTCGGCGTCCTGAAGGCGATCGGCATGCCGATGCGCACCATCACCTACATTCAGATCTCCCAGCTGACGATCATCTCGATCATCGGCGTCGCGATCGGCCTCGGCCTCGCCGCCGCCATGGCGCCCTTCCTACCGAGCACGGTCCCGTCGATCATGACGCTCGCGGACAACGTCACCGTCGCGATCAGCTTCGTCGTGACCTCGATACTGTGCGGCGCGCTGTCGCTACTGAAGATCAAGAAGGTGGATCCCATCGAAGTCATCGGCGGAAACGGAGAATAAAGTGGCAATCATCGAACTGGATTCGATCGGAAAATCCTACGCCGACGGCGACCAGACGCACCGCGTGCTCAGCGGCCTGAGCCTGAGCGTCGACCCCGGCGAGTTCGTGGCGATCCTGGGGCCCTCGGGTTCCGGAAAGTCAACGCTCCTGTCCATCGCAGGCCTGCTCCTGTCGGCCGACGAGGGGCGCATCTCCATCGCCGGCCAGGACCTCACCCAGCTGAGCCAGAAGCAGTGGACGCGCAAGCGCCTGGAGCTGTTGGGCTTTATCTTCCAGGACCACCAGCTCCTGCCCTACATGCGCATCGGCGATCAGCTCGAGCTCGTCGCCAAGCTCAAGGGTGAGAAGGACAAGGCCAAGCGTCAGGCCGAGGTGCGCTCTCTCATGCAGGACCTGGGGATCGAGGCCTCCTACGCCAAGTACCCGCGCCAGATGTCGGGCGGCCAGAAGCAGCGCGCGGCGATCGCTCGCGCCTTCATCGGCAACCCGCAGCTGATCCTGGCCGACGAGCCGACTGCGAGCCTGGACCCGGATCGCGGCCAGGAGATCGCCCAGCTGATCTGCAAGGAAGTGAAGTCAAAGAATAAGAGCGCCATCATGGTGACGCATGATCGCTCGATCCTCCCCTACGTGGACACGATCTACGAGCTCACGCACGGCACGCTGACCAGGCTCGAGGCCTGAGAGCGGTCTGAGCATAAGGTCTAGTCCGCGAGGCGCTGGGACACCACCGTCGTGACACCATCGCGCATCGTGACGCCGTAGAGGGCGTCCGCGATCTCCATCGTGCGCTTCTGGTGGGTGATGACGATCAGCTGCGAGGTCTCCTGCAGCTCCTTGAAAATCGCCAGCAGGCGTGTCAGGTTCATGTCGTCCAGGGCGGCCTCGACCTCGTCCATGACGTAGAACGGGGATGGGCGTGCCTTAAAGATCGCGACCAGGAACGCGATCGCGGCCAGGGAACGCTCGCCGCCCGACAGCAGCGACAGGCGCTTCACCTTCTTGCCCGCGGGCCGAGCCTCGATCTCGATGCCGGTCGTCAGCATGTCGTCCGGGTCGGTCAGCACCAGGTCGCCCTGGCCACCCGGGAACAGCACACCGAACACGTGCTCGAACTGCTCGCGCGTCTCGGCGAACGCGGAGGCAAAGGCCTCCTCCACCAGGCGATCCACGTCTTGCACGATGCGCAGCAGGTCCGCTTTCGACTGCTTAAGGTCCTGGACCTGATCCACGAGGAACTTGTGCCGCGAGGCCAGCGCCTCGTGTTCCTCGAGTGCCAGCGGGTTCACGCGCCCCAGCTTCTCCAAGTCCTTCTGTGCCTTGGCGAGCGCCCGCTCCTGCTCGGCGCGCACGTACGCGCTCGGCTCGGCGGCCGCGGCCTTCTCGACCTGATCGGGGTCGAGCGGCAGCATCGGCACCAACGTATCCGGACCGAACTCTGCGAGCAGCTGCTCGGGCTCGAGGGACAGCTCCTCGAGGGCGCGCCGCTGGAGGTCTTCGACGCGCAGGCGCGTCTGCTCGGCCGCAATCTGCCCCTGGTGAGCCGAGGCCGTGGCCTCCGACAGCTCGGCGCTCAGCCGGTCCAGGGCGCGGCGGGCCTCCGACACCTCCTGGGAGACCTGGGAGCGCCGCTCGCTCAATCGGTCGCGCTCGGCGGCGGCCTGAGCGAGAGCATGCTCGGCAGCCTCGAGGGCCACACGGGCTGCTGCCTCCACGTCCGAGGCCGTGGCAAGCTCCGTCTTGCGCGCGGCCTCGCGTCGGGCGTAGCGGGCGCGCTCCTCGCGCTCGGCGGCGGCAGCCTGGCGCAGGGAACGGGCGCGGGAGGCGGCGCGCCGCGATTGCTCTTCGAGGGCTCGCAGTGATAGGCGCGCCTCGTTTTCGGCCTCGCGGGCCTCGCGCGCGGCGCGGGAGGCGGCGTCCGCGCGGGCCTGGGCGTCTTCGAGGGACTCGGGCGGGCCGACGGTGTCGGCACCGTCGAGGCGTGCGCGTGCGGCCACATCCTGCTCGCGGGCCCACGTGACCTGCTCGTCGGCTCGGCGGGCCACGTCGTGGGCACGCTCGGCCTCGGCTCGGGCGGCCTGCGCGGCCGACTGGGCGCGGGCCAGCTCCTGGGCTTCCTTGGCGCGCTGCGCGTCTGCCTCGCGCAGGGCCTTCAGGGCGTCGTTTGCCTCGCGGATGCAGCGGTCCAGGTGGGCGTTTGCCTCGCTGAGCTGCTCGGACACCTCGGCCATGCGAGCCTGGGCGGCCTCGGCCTGCGCGCACGCCTCCTCGTAGTCTGCGCGCACGGAGAGCACGGAGGAGGCCTGGCGGCCGCCCTCCACCGACCAGGAGCGCAGCACGTCGCCGCCCGACGTGACGACGGCACGCACGCCGGGCACATCCAGCACGTCAGCGGCGACCTCGAGGGAGCAGGCAACGACCCCGTCCAGCAGCGACGCGAGGGGCTCGGCGGCCCCCTCGCAGGCGACGACGTCGGCAAGGCACGTCGCGCCCTCGGGCAGCTCGGCGCGGACGGCCCCGCTGGTCCCATCCGCGGGACCGTCGGAATGACCGGAAGAATCAGATGCCACGACGAGCCGCAGCGAGCGCCCGGCCGCGCGGGCAGCGTCCAGCTCGCCCAGGCCTCGGGCCAGGGAGTCGACGACGACGGCGTCAGCGAAGGGTGCCAGCGCCGCGGCGACGGCGTCCTCGAAACCAGGGGTGACGTGCAGGAGGGGCGCGACCTGGCCGAGCACGCCGGGGCGTCCCAGCAGCTCGGCGGTGCCGTCCTCGGGGGCCAGCAGCTGCTCAAGCGCGTCGCGGCGTGCCTCCCCGCGCGCGCGGTCGGCTCGGGCCTCGCGTTCAACGCCGAGCAGCTCGTCCACGCGGGCGCGCGCGGCGTCGCGGCGGGCGGAGGCCTCGGCGTGTGCGCGGGCCGCTCCCCCGCTAGCTTCTTCCTCGGACGAGGCCCCCTCAGCAACACCAACGGAGCCCACCGACGACGCGGGCACTGCCTTCTTGGCGGCCTCGGCGCGCTCCTGGGCCGCGCGGTAGGCGCCCCACGCGCGGTCGGCCTCGGCGATCGCGGCCTCCAGGCGAGACGCGGCCGTGGAGGCGTCTCCCGTCAGGCGCGCGACCTTCTCGCGGTGGTCGGCGATGACACGGTTGACACGGGCCAGCTCGCGGGACGCGGAATCGTCGGCGTCCTCCGCGGCCTCGCGCGCACGAGTCGCAGACGTCAGCGCTGAGCGCGCCGACTCGACCTGCCCAACCAGGGCAGCATCCTCGGCGCCTGCCACGCGGGCGCGCTCGTCAAGCACGTCGGGATCCTCGCCGCCCGGGGGCAGCTCGGGGGTCGCGCGCAGGGAGACCTTCTGAGTCGCGGCCATGAGCGTGCCGCGCAGGCGCTCGGTGATCGTGGTGAGCGACTGCCAGTCGGAGGA